>NZ_JBFULH010000507.1:0-2975 GCF_056400445.1 Pseudomonas sp. P5_B2
CCGCTACATCAGCGGCGACAACATCCACACCGGCACCGGCGCCAACGCCGTCACCGACGGAACGGAATGGGGCCGCGAATCGGAAGTGGCCTACACCCTGCAAAGCGGGCCGTTGAAGAGCCTCAACGTCAAATGGCGCAACGCGAGCATCCGCAAGAGCTTCAGCAACAACGAATTCGATGAAAACCGGATCATCATCAACTATCCGATCAGTTTGCTGTAAGGGCACCCGCCACAAAAAAACAAAACACCAAGCCACATCGGAAGTGGCTTGTTCAAAAACGTTGAACAGCTTTCGTGGGCGGACAATTTTATAACCAATCTAAAGCCCTTCTATTATTAAAACGACTTAAATCCTGTTAGTTCTAACAGTAGATTGCCACCCAGCAAACTTCCAATATCTGCCTAAAGCAACATTCAGCAGATGACAACCTTGGAAGGGAACACTATGAACTGGTGGCAGATCGATGCATTGATTATGGTTTCTTATGGCTTCATCCACTCCTGCCTGACAACCCGACCGGCGATGAAATTTTACGAAGTATTCTTCCCCGAATGGAGTTGGAACATCGGCATGTGCGTGTTTTCTGCCGCCACGCTGGCGCTCGGCATCATTTACTGGCAACCCTCTGGGCATTACATCTACGTCTTGATTCCGGGCAGCCCGCTGTTTCACTTTGCAGCGTTATCAATGGTGACTCTATTGGGCCTCACTATTTACTGCTTTCGTTATACCTCCACATTTTGGCAATGGCTCGGTGCTCACCAATTAATTGCCAAATTAAGAGATCAAAAAACCCCTGTGCCTTATCGAATGAACGTACAAGGCATCAAACGATACGTACGTTTCCCCCATCATACTTTTCTGATGCTGTTTTTCTGGGCCCACCCAATCATGACCTACGATACATTGCTCTTTTCGATCGGCACCACGATCTATATGTATTTGGGTAMATGGCACATGGACAAACGTCTCGAGTTAATATTTGGAAGTGAATGGCGATCTTATAAAAAAGTGACTGGCTTAATGCTGCCGTCACCTAAGGCATGGTCGCGACTTTTTGCAGATCTTCGTCAACCACGCAACGCCCTTTAACGCAGTGCTACACATTGCTTTTAAACTTTTTGCAAGGACGCAATCCATGTTTGAACAAGAGCTCAAGCCTTATCAGGATCGATTGGCCCAACACCCGATTTATGGCGCTATTCGTTCGGTTGAACACGTCAGACTGTTCATGAGTCACCATGTCTTTGCAGTATGGGATTTCATGAGCCTGGCCAAACGCCTGCAACGCGACTTTACCTGTATAGAGCTGCCTTGGATGCCGGTGCTGAATGAAGACAGTGCCCGCCTCATCAATGAAATCATTACCGGTGAAGAATCGGATATCGGCCTTGATGGCCACCCGATCAGTCATTTTCGCTTGTACCTTGATGCAATGGCCGAAGTCAGTGCACCTACTGAGAAAATCGAGACATTTATCAGTCAGTTCGCCCAATCTTTTGCTCTAGGTAACGCACTAGACCGGGCCTTCGTTCCGGCGTACGTACAGTCGTTTGTCAAACACACTATCAAGACAGCGCGAAACGCTTCGACTGCCGAAGTAGCCAGCAGCTTTCTTTTTGGACGTGAAGACCCGATCCCCCAAATGTTCCAAACTCTAATGGAGCGCTGGGGGCTAACGGCTCATCAAGCGCCCAAGTTGGCTTATTACCTCAATCGACACATCGAAGTGGACAGCGGCGACCATGGCCCTGGCGCACAAAAAATATTATCTCGTTTAATCATCACGCCGCAGGTGCGGGAAAAAGCACTGCGGGCGGCCATTGACGCTATCGAGCACCGAATCAGGTTATGGAACGGTATCTATCGCGAAATAAAAAAGTGGGATGCAGGTGCCTAGTCATTCACTGACCACTCATGGACAGAGAGGACCACCTCATGCCCACGCAACGAGATATCAAGGTTGTAAAAAACACCACCCACTGGGACGCCAAGGCGTACCAGCAGTTCGCTCGCCTCAGGCAACGACCGGTCAACGAATTGCTCGACCGTGTCGACATCAAAAACCCCAAACGCATCTACGACCTCGGTTGCGGCACAGGCATTGCGACGCAGGTTCTGGCCAAGCGCTGGCCGCGAGCGAACTTGATGGGCATCGACAGTTCAGAGCAAATGCTTCAGGAGGCCAGGGGTTTGCCGATCAAGGCCCGATGGAAGCAGTGCGACCTGCAAAACTGGCAACCCGAACAGCCCGCTGACTTGCTGTTTGCCGCCGCCGTGCTGCATTTCATCGAGGATCATCAACAGTTGTTGCCTCAATTGCTCAAGCATTTGAACCCGGGCGGTTGTCTGGCGGCGCACATGCCCGATTGGCGCGATGCGGTGTGGTATCAACTGATGCTCGACACCCTCGACAGTGGCGGCCATGACGGTCAGCCGTTGGGCACATCGCAGCTACGTGAGAGCATGGCGCGGCGGCCACTGTTGTCGCTGGAGGACTACTACCGTCTGCTGGCGCCGCTCTGTGCAACGCTGGATATCTGGGAAACCGAGCAGCTACAGATCGTCGACGGCAAGTCGCCGATTTATGACTGGGTCAAGGTCTCGGCGTTACGGGCAGTGATGCAGGGATTGAAGGATGACGAACAGGCGAGGTTCATCTATCACTTCATGATGCGGGTGCATGCGCATTACCCGCAGGAGGGGGATGGGCATACTTTGTTTCCGTTCAAGCGGATATTTATTGTCGCTACCGTTGAGTAAGTATCAAGGCGACTACCGCTTTCGCGAGCAGGCTCGCTCTCACATTGAAATGCGATGCCCTGTGGGAGCGAGCCTGCTTGCGAAGGCGTCAGTTCAGGCAACAAAAAAATCGAGAGTTACTCCCGCGACTCAACCCCCAACTCATCCCAAACCGACTCCGCCAAATGGAACGTCGCATTCGCCGCCGGGATACCGCAGTAGATCGCAC
>NZ_JBFULH010000508.1:0-2973 GCF_056400445.1 Pseudomonas sp. P5_B2
AGGGTGCGAGGCGTCCGTCGTTGGCCAGCGCCGAGAAGGCGTGGACCAGCTGAATCGCGGTCACGGAAACACCGTAGCCGTAGGACAGCGTGGCGGTTTCAGCCTTGCGCCATTCGCGGTAGTTCGGCAGGTTGCCGACGCGTTCGCCCGGGAAGCCGAGACCAGTGTCCTGGCCGAGGCCAAGTTTTTGCGCCAGGCGGTAAATCGTCTCGCCGCCAATATCAAACGCGACCTTACTCATGCCGACGTTACTGGAATTGATCAGAATGCCGGTCAGGTCGAGTACCGGACCTTCGGACTTCGAAACGTCCTTGATGGTGTACTTACCAATCTGCAAGGAGCCTGGATACACCTCGACGGTATCGCTCGGCTTCCAGCGCCCGGTTTCAATCGCAGCGCTCATGGAAACGGCTTTCATGGTCGAACCCGGTTCGAACACGTCGATCATTGCGCGGTTACGCATCATCGCCGGTTGCAGGTTGCGACGGTTGTTCGGGTTGTAGGTCGGCTGGTTGACCATGGCCAGGATCTCGCCGGTCTTCACGTCCATGATCACCAGGCTGCCCGCCTTGGCGCCGTTCTCGATGATCGCGTTACGCAGTTCGCGGTTAGCCAGGTATTGCAGGCGCAGGTCAATGGACAACGCCAAGGGCTTGCCGGCCTTGGCGTTTTTGGTGACCTGGACATCCTTGATCAGCCTTCCGCGCCGATCCTTGATGACTTGACGTTTGCCGGGGACCCCGGCGAGCCATTCGTCGTAGGCCAGTTCGACCCCTTCTCGACCGTGGTCATCGATGTCGGTAAATCCAACCATGTGCGCGGTGACTTCACCGGCCGGGTAGAAACGCCGGAACTCTTCAATGCCGTAAACGCCCGGTACTTTCAGGTCGAGCACCGACTGGCCCTGCTCGGGGGTCAGCCCGCGCACCAGGTAAATGAATTCTTTGTTGGCCTGGGCTTCGAGACGTTCAGCCAGGGCTTTAGGGTTCTGACCCAGGGCAGCCGCCAGTGCCGGCCACTTCTCCTTGGCCGTTTGCATTTCCTTGGCGTTGGCCCACAGCGTGGTGACCGGGGTACTCACGGCCAAAGGCTCGCCGTTACGGTCGGTAATCAGACCACGGTGAGCCGGAATCGGAATATGACGAACGCTGCGCGCATCGCCCTGACCTTTAAGGAATGCCCGGTCGACGACTTGCAGATCGATGATGCGCCAGGAAATCGCCGCGACCATGATGCCGAGCAATCCCACCACCACGCGGAAACGCCATGGGAACATTGCCCCTTCGAGTTTCATCATGGCGCCACCATCTTCACTTCAGCCGCACCAGGAATACGCATCTTCAGCTGTTCGGAGGCCAGCACTTCAATACGGCTATGGGCAGTCCAGGTGCTCTGCTCAAGAATCAAACGGCCCCACTCGGCCTGCGCCTTGTCGCGCACGCTCAACTCGTTGTACAGCGAGTTCAACAGCTGACGGTTCCAGTGAGCGCTGTACGACACGCCGATTGCTGAAACCAGCACGCCTACAAACAGCAGCAGCATGAAAAAGCTTCCGCCGGGCAGTGGCTTGGCGAAAAGCTTGCTCACCGCAGCTTCTCTGCAACGCGCATGACGGCGCTACGGGAACGTGGGTTGGCTTTGAGTTCGGCCTCGGAGGCGGACTGCGCTTTGCCATGGATTTTGATGATCGGTTCGAAAGCGACGTGTCGTACCGGCAGGTTGCGCGGCAAGTTGTCGGCTTCACCTTTAACCAGTTTGCGCATGAACAGCTTGACGATGCGGTCTTCCAGCGAATGGAAGCTGATAACGACCAGACGGCCACCGACTTCCAGGCATTCCAGTGCGGCTTCGAGGCCGGTTTCGAGATCGCCCAGTTCGTTGTTGACGTGAATTCGCAGCCCTTGGAAGGCGCGGGTTGCCGGGTTCTTGCCTTTTTCCCATGCCGGGTTGGCGACTTTCAGGACTTCGGCCAGGTCAGCGGTGCGTTCAAACGGCTTGATATCGCGGCGCTCGGCCACGGCTCGGGCCATACGACCGGAAAAACGTTCTTCGCCGTATTCCTTGAACACGCGAGCGATTTCTTCCACTGGCGCGGTGTTGACGAACTCGGCAGCGCTGATCCCACGGGAAGGGTCCATGCGCATGTCCAGCGGGCCGTCATTGAGGAAACTGAAGCCGCGTTCAGGGTCGTCGAGCTGCGGTGAAGACACGCCGAGATCGAGCAAAACACCGCTGACCTTGCCGGCCAGACCGCGCTCGGCGACTTCCGAACCCAGTTCGGCAAAGCTACGCTGCACAACGACAAAGCGGCCGTCTTCGGCCGCTAGCGTCTGCCCGGTGGCAATTGCTTGAGGATCTTTGTCAAATCCGAGCAACCGACCATCAGGCCCCAGCTGGCTCAAGATCAGCCGGCTGTGCCCGCCGCGCCCGAACGTGCCGTCCAGATAGCAGCCATCAGGGCGTACGGCAAGAGCCTCGACGGCTTCGTCAAGCAATACGGTGATGTGGTTAAAGCCGCTATCAATAGTCACAGGATCAAATCACGCAGTTCATCAGGCATGGCGCCCGGTTGTTGAATAGCAGCCAGGTCAGCAGCAGAAACTGCATCCCAGGCATCCTCGTCCCACAATTGGAACTTGTTCAGTTGGCCTACCAACATCGCGCGCTTATCCAACTTGGCATATTCACGAAGACGCGGCGGAACCAGAAAACGACCACTGCCATCGAGCTCTAGGTCGACGGCATTACCAATCAGTAAACGTTGCAGGCGGCGGTTCTCTTCGCGAAGCGAAGGCAGTGCGCGCAGTTTGGTTTCAATGATTTCCCACTCATCGAGGGGGTAAACACACAAACATGGATCAACGGCATCGATTGTGACGATTAATTGCCCGGAACTTCGCGAAACAAGCTCGTCACGGTACCGGCTCGGCATGGCGAGACGGCCCTTTGCATCGAGACTGATAGCGTTAGCTC
>NZ_JBFULH010000509.1:0-2967 GCF_056400445.1 Pseudomonas sp. P5_B2
GCAATGGATAACGCCAGGGTGATGCTGCCGGCCACATGACCTTTGAGGCGGAACACCGCCAACGCCAGGAAGAAAAATACGATAGGAATGACGGCCGCGAGGGCGGAGATGCCGAGACTGCCGAGCGGGGTGTAGAGCTGTTGCCAGGTTTGCATATGGGGTGGCCCCTAATTGTTGTTGGTCAGACACTGGGCAGCGGTTTTGGTTAATTGGTAATACCAATTTACAATCGCTGTTGGCTAGGGTAAAAGCCTTATGTGCGGTGTGTCAATTTGCCGCCCTAAAACTTTTGTCGAATACGCTATGCATAATGTTGCTGACCGGTTTGTTCGTGCGTCGTCTTGCCAGATGCTGGCGCCGCGCCAATAGGCCAGAATAGACAGCCCGGCGAGCGGCCGGGATCGTGGAGAGATGAGTTATGGGGTTTGATCAGATTCGTCAGCGCCGTTTGTCTGACGATATTGTCGAGCGGCTCGAGGGGATGATCCTCGAAGGTACGCTGAAGTCCGGTGAGCGCTTGCCGGCCGAGCGTGCGCTGGCCGAGCAGTTCGGCGTGTCACGCCCTTCGTTACGTGAGGCGATTCAGAAATTGTCTGCCAAGGGCTTGCTGGTCAGTCGCCAGGGCGGCGGCAATTATGTCGTCGACTCGTTGGGATCGACCTTCAGCGATCCACTGCTGCACCTGCTGGAAAATAACCCCGAGGCACAGCGCGATCTGCTGGAGTTTCGCCACACCCTGGAAGCGTCCTGCGCCTATTACGCGGCATTACGCGCCACCGATGTGGACCGTGAGCGGCTGACGTCCGCGTTTGACGTATTGCAGGACTGTTATTCCCGTCACGACGACGTGAGTCGGGCCGAAGAAGGCGCGGCGGACGCCAGTTTTCACCTGGCCATTGCTGAAGCCAGTCATAACGCGGTGTTGCTGCRCACGATTCGCGGGCTGTTCGATCTGCTCAAACGCAACGTGGTGACCAACATTGGCGGCATGTACAAACAGCGCACGGAAACACGCGACATGCTGATCAAGCAGCACCGTGAGTTGTATATGGCGATTATCGAGGGCCGGGCTGAGCAGGCGCGGGAAATCTCCAGTCGACACATTTTGTATGTGCAGGAAGTACTGGAAGAAGTGCGTCAGGAAGTCCAGCGCGTGGCTCGGGCGGAGCGGCGCAAGGGGATGTAGTCGGCAAACGATCGTTCCCACGCTCTGCGTGGGAATGCATYCCGTRACGCTCTGCGTCACAAAGCGGACGCAGAGCGTCCATTTGCTGCATTCCCACGCAGAGCGTGGGAACGATCAGGGTAGGAAATTAATCTTCCTTGCCCTTGTTACGCACAGCGCGCGCCAATTCACGACCGGCGTCGCGTTCGCGTTCRGTGTCACGCTTGTCGTATTCCTTCTTGCCCTTGCCTAGCGCGATCTCGCACTTGACCATGTGCTTGCTCCAATACCAGGACAGGCACACGCAGGCGTAACCTTTTTGCTGCACTGCGGTGGCCAGCTTTTCCAGCTCGCGGCGGTTGAGCAGCAATTTTCGGGTACGGGTCGGGTCAGCAATGACGTGGGTGYTGGCGGTCATCAGCGGCGTGATGTGACTGCCTAGCAGCCAGGCTTCGCCATCCTTGAGCAGCACGTAACTGTCGACCAGTTGCAGCTTGCTTGCCCGCAAACTTTTTACTTCCCAGCCGGCCAGGACCAGACCAGCCTCGAACTTATGCTCGATGAAGTAATCGTGTCGCGCCTTTTTGTTCTGCGCGATGGTCCCTGTTGGGTGTTTCTTCTGTTTAGCCATAGGGGCGGCATTATAGGGAGTTGCGCGCGAGTCGGCTACGGTATCGCTACGTGCTTGAGCAGGTTGATTGAATCCCRGACAATGCGGCCTCTTTTTTGAACGCTTGGGCGTGATAACGATGTCGACAGACAAGGTTTCTGTCCACGGCAGTTGGGCTAGCCGCTGGGTCTTCATACTCGCCGCGACCGGTTCGGCCGTGGGCCTGGGTAGTATCTGGAAATTCCCTTACATGGTCGGCGTCTATGGCGGCGGGGCTTTCGTGCTGATGTTCCTGGCCTGTATCGCCCTGATCGGCGTGCCGGTCATGCTGGCTGAAACCCTGATCGGCCGTCGGGCCCGGCAAAGTCCGGCCAACGCCTTGAAGGTGCTGGCGCTGGAGGCGGGGCACTCGGCCAAGTGGTCCTGGGGCGCGTTCGCCGGGATGATTACGGCGTTGCTGATCCTGTCTTTCTATAGTGTGGTCGGCGGCTGGTCGCTGGATTACATCATCGACATGGGGCGTGGTGATTTTCAGGGGGTAACGGCTGATCAGGTCGGCGCGTACTTTGGCAATGTGATTGCCGATCCGTGGCGCCTGACACTTTGGCACACGATTTTCATGCTGCTGTCGGCCGTTGTGATCGCCAAAGGCGTGGTCGCCGGGCTTGAGCGCAGCTTGCGTATCATGATGCCGCTGCTGTTTGTGATGGTCATAGTACTGCTGGGTTACAGCATGACCACCGGCCATTTCATGGAGGGCGTGCATTTTATGTTCGACTTCCACCCGGAAAAAGTCCTCGACGGTTTGCTGCCCGCCATGGGGCACGCGTTCTTTTCCCTGAGCGTGGGTGTCGGTTCGATCATGATTTACGGCGCTTATATGCCGAAGCATTCGTCGATTTCCGGCACTATCGTCGGTGTAGCGCTGCTTGATACGTTTGTTTCGCTGGTCGCCGGTCTGGCTTTGTTTCCGATTGTGTTCGCCGCAGGGCTGAACCCAAGCGAAGGCCCTGGCCTCATGTTTGTCAGCCTGCCCTTTGCCTTTGGTAACGTAGCGTTCGGCCAGTTGATGGGCGTAGTGTTTTTCGTGCTGGTCGCCGTAGCTGCCTGGAGTTCGGCGATTTCACTGCTGGAGCCGATGGTCGCGTACTTGGTTGAGCGCACCAAAGTCAGCCGCGCCTGGGTGACATTC
>NZ_JBFULH010000510.1:0-2959 GCF_056400445.1 Pseudomonas sp. P5_B2
GTGAAGTGTTAGTTGGCAATTGCTATGCCAAGCGAATAAATCGTCACCTTAAAAAATACTTACCTTTAAATTCATTAGGTTGTGATTGTCGTTGTAATCGATGTATGCATGCATTTGGGGGGTTGCCCCCAGTGTTGGGGGAAGTTCACCAAATTTGAGGTGCATCTGTAGTCTTTGTTCGTATGTGTTGTCAGGTGTGTTTGCAATGCATTTTTATTTGTATTGATTTAGACAAAAGCATTGATTTTTTTGCTGTTGAAATCTTTTGTTACAGCTAAGGTTGGGGTAAGCGCACTCGTCGGTGCGACAGAGCAATGTCTTTATCAAGCCTGAGCCAAGAGAGTACTTTGCCAGTTAAGCGTCGCCTTGCCCGAGCCATTTCGAGTGGTGTAACTACTCGTGCAAGCAGCAAGATTTGTGGCGATGAGTTCATCTCGCAACAGGATAATCCCGGAGTTTGGCTACTCCGCACTGAATCGAGAATGTCATGATGTTTAAGTACTTGGACTTCTTTCGAATCACCCGTTTAACCTGTGCGATGGCGTGCGCTCTACTGACCATCGGTCTACCGGTCGCAAGTGCCTGGGCCGCTGACCCGGTAGCGGTCGATCCGCCCGTACCGGACGTGCCCACTCTGCAATCGCTGCGCGGGCTGCTCCCGCCCGACCCGTCGGGAACTGAAGGCGGGCGCAAAGTCGACCTCATGACTGACTACGTGCTCAATCGCTCTGCGGCGGTTCTCTTGGGCAAAGCGCTGTTCTGGGACATGGAGATCGGCAGTGACGGTTCGACTGCTTGTGCCTCCTGCCACTTCCACGCGGGTGTCGATCACCGCACCACCAACCAGATCAACCCCGGTCAGGCGAATACCAACGCGAACGTTTCGTCGATCTTCAACAAGCCGTTCACCGCCTCGGACATTCCAGGCGACGTGCCGAGCTACACCACCAAATCAGGAGGCAAGGGCGGCCCGAACTACCTGCTGAAGAAAGACGACTTTCCGACCCATGTGCTGGCTGATCCGCYGGATCGCAATTCGGCGATTGTCTATTCGACTGACGATGTGATCGGTTCCCAGGGCGTATTCGACGCCAACTTTGTCAAGCCTCATCAGGCGCGTTTCGACAAGTGCATTCAGCAACCGGACGGCATCTTCCAGGTAGGTGGCATCAATGTTCGCCGCAGCACCGGGCGCAACGCACCCACAGTGATCAATGCCGCGTTCAACGTGCGTAACTTTTGGGATGGGCGCGCCAATAACGTCTTCAACGGCCTCTCTCCATTTGGCAATCGCGACCCTGACGCCGGGATTTTCGTGACCAGYGATCGCAGTGGCGTGGCGACCAAAGTCAGACTGGCGCTCAAGGATGCTTCCGCTGCTTCGCAAGCGGTAGGGCCTCCCGGCAGTCCGGTGGAAATGTCCTGCGGCGGTCGTACCTTCGCCGACATTGGCCGACGCATGCTCGACACCTTGATGCTCAAGCAGCAGCGGATTTCGTCTACCGATTCGGTACTGGGGCCAGTGTCCGGCGCTCGCCGGCCGACCTACCGTGAGCTGATCAAGAACGCGTTCCAGCCGCGCCTGTGGAATGCCACGCAGCAGGTCTCGCTGGGTGGTGCGCCATACACCCAGATGGAGGCGAACTTCCCGCTATTCTTCGGGCTGGCGATTCAGATGTATGAGTCCACGCTGATCTCGGACCAGGCGCCGTTGGATGCCTATTTGCAGGGCGATCATGCGGCCATGAACGACCAGCAGGTCCAGGGCATGAATCTGTTCCTGGGCAAGGGCAAGTGCATCAGTTGCCACGGCGGTGCGGAGTTGACCAACGCCGGTAGCCGTTTGCTGTTCCATCCTCGGGAACGGATCGAACGCATGGTTATGGCCGACAACCTGACCACGCTGTATGACAACGGCTTCTACAACACCGGGGTGCGTCCAACGTCGGAAGATCTGGCGCTCGGTGGCTCGGATGCCTGGGGCAATCCATTGTCCTTCACTCGCGAGTACAACACCGTGCTTCAGGGGGGCCAGATCCCTGACCCGCTGGATGTCGATGTGTGCACCTTCGAAGCGCGTTTGAGTCCGGCGATCCCTTGTGATGCGACGCTCAAGCCGAATGTCGGTTTCCGCGACGCGGTCGATGGCGCCTTCAAGACGCCGACCCTGCGCAACATCGCGTTGACCGGACCGTATTTCCACAACGGCAGTCGTGCGACGCTGCGTCAGGTCATGGAGTTCTACAACCGTGGCGGCGACCGGCGAGGTGAAGATGCCAGCAACACCAGTGGCTTCGACCACCCGGCGGTCAATCAGCACAACGGCTCAAACCTCGACCCGGACATGACTCGGCTGAACCTCACCCCGGATGAAGTGGATGCGCTGGTCAAATTCATGGAAGTCGGGCTGACCGATCCTCGGGTCGCATGGGAACGGGCGCCGTTTGATCATCCGTCGCTGGTGCTGGCACAGGGCGCAAAAGGTGATGAAAACTCGGTCGGGCAAAAGCCGGCGAGTCCGAAGATCATTACCCGGCAAGCGCAGGACGCCGAAATCCAGCTCAAACCGGTCGGTGCTGAAGGTCGCACAAGTCTGGAAGGGCCGCTGCAACCGTTCAACAACGACCTGTAACCCTATTTCCCTTTGCGTCACTGGCGGCTGATGGACGCCAGTGACGCCTCTTTTTGTAAATACCGCAGTTTTTCATTCAGCAATTCGGGGTTTCTGCCGTTAAGGTAGTGGGCACAATGCCATCTATTGAACTGACGGGTCGGAGCGTTCCCCTTGCCGCGTTCTTCCGCTGTACGTTTCAGCCATTTCCTACCGTCGTTACTGCTTTTACTTGCGGGGCTTGCGGCCGCCTACATCAAGGACCTCAACGTATTCTTCACCTCGCTGTTCAACGTGCTGCCGACGCTGGTGCTGTTGCTCGGCGGTGCGTATTGCGCGGTGTACCGA
>NZ_JBFULH010000511.1:0-2959 GCF_056400445.1 Pseudomonas sp. P5_B2
TAACACGTGGCCGCCGATGGAATATTGGCACCGATCGAGGTTTTAGACTGATACGGAGTAAGTTTATGATTTTCAACGTACAGAATTATGGCGCCATGGGCGATGGCATCACAGACGATACGGCAGCGATACAAAGTGCGATTGATGCAGCGGCTGCCGCAGGTGGTGGGCAGGTGTATGTGCCGACCGGGACTTATATCGTTTCGGGAGGCGAKGAACCCTCCGACGGCTGCCTGATGCTAAAGAGCAACGTCTACCTGTACGGCGACGGCATGGGCGAAACCACCGTCAAGGTGGCTGACGGTTCCGACACCAAGATCACGGGTGTCATCCGCTCGGCCTATGGCGAGGAAACCCACGACTTTGGCGTCAGCAACCTCACCATCGACGGTAACCGCGACAGCACCACCGGCAAGATCGATGGGTGGTTCAACGGCTACATTCCGGGCCAGGAAGGCTACGACTCCAACGTCACCCTCGACAGTGTCGAGATCAAGGATTGCTCCGGGTACGGTTTCGACCCCCATGAGCAGACCGTCAACATGGTCATCAAGAACAGCGTGTCCCACGGCAATGGCCTGGACGGCTTCGTTGCTGACTTCCTCAGTGACAGCACCTTCGAAAACAACGTCGCCTACGACAATGACCGCCACGGTTTCAACGTCGTCACCAGTACTCACGACTTCACCCTCACCAACAACGTTGCCTACAACAATGGCAGCACGGGCATCGTGGTGCAGCGCGGCAGCGAGAACATCGCCTCCCCCAGCAACATCACCATCACAGGTGGCGAGGTGTACGGCAACGGCGCCGAAGGGGTGCTGATCAAGCTGTCCAGCGACGTGACCGTCAATGGCGTCAATATCCATGACAACAGCAGCGCCGGGGTCCGCATCTACGGCAGCAACCATGTCGAGGTCATAGACAACACGCTCAACAACAATTCCCTGGGCAACCCCGTACCGGAAATCATCATCCAGTCCTACGACGACACTCTGGGCGTGTCCGGCAAGTACTTCAACGGCAGCGATAACACGATCCAAGGCAACATCATCAGCGGCAGCAACCTGTCGACCTACGGTGTTGCAGAGCGCAATGAAGACGGTACCGATCGCAACGCCATCATCGGCAACACTATCAGCCACACCAGCAATGGGGCCACGCTGGTCTATGGCGACGGCAGCTTCGTCAGCGCCACGGCGCCGATGACCACCGTGCAAGGCACGGCTGGCAACGACACTCTGTTGGGCAGCGCAGCCAGCGAGATTTTCTACGGTGGTGCCGGCAACGACACCATCAATGGAGGGGCCGGTGGCGACATTCTGGTGGGTGGCGCAGGCATCGACAAACTCACTGGCGGCACGGGCGCCGATACCTTCCGTTTCGTTGCTCAGTCCGACAGTTATCGCAACGCAACCGCAAGCTTCGATGACACCATTACCGACTTCGACGTCACCCAGGACAAGATTGACCTCGCCGGCCTCGGCTTCACCGGCCTGGGCAATGGCCGTGGCGGCACCTTGCAAGTGAGCTATAACGCCAGCAACAACCGCACCTACATCAAGGACTACGATGCCGACGCCAGCGGCAATCGCTTCGAGTTGATTCTCTCGGGCAACCTGACCAGCACCCTGACTGCCAGCAACTTCATTTTCAATCGAGTGGTCACCGGCACCAGCGGCAGCGACTCGCTTTTGGGCAGTGATTCGGCCGACACCCTACTCGGCCTGGCGGGCAACGACAGTCTCAGTGGTGGCGCGGGCGACGATAAGCTCGACGGCGGCGCCGGCATGGACACCCTCACCGGTGGCGCCGGGGCGGATACCTTCGTGTTCTCCAATCGCCTGGACAGTTACCGAAACTACAACACCGGCGGTGCCAACCTGGRCGACCTGATTACCGACTTTGATATCACCGCCGACAAGGTCGACCTCTCGGCCATGGGTTTCACCGGCCTGGGGGATGGCAAAAACAACACCGTGTACCTGGCGCTCAACACTGCCGGCACCAAGACCTACATCAAGTCCCTGACCGCCGACGCCAATGGCAACCGCTTCGAAGTGGCGCTGGACGGCAACTACCTCGACAAGCTGACCAGTGCCAACTTCGTCTTCGCCACCACGTCACCGACCAACCAGGCGCCCGTGGTGGCCACGGCGTTGCTGGATCAGAACGCCACTGAAAACACCCCGTTCAGCTACGTGGTCCCGGCCACCAGTTTTACCGATCCGGATAACGACAGCCTCAGCTACACCGCCAAACTGGCCGATGGCAGCGCCCTGCCCGCTTGGCTGACCTTTAACGCCGCCACCCGAACCTTCAGCGGCACCCCAAGCGATACGGCATCGGGCACGTACTCCATACAGGTCACCGCGTCCGATGGCAGCAATGCCACCGTCAGCGACAGCTTTACCCTGGCCGTACAGGACGTACCCGGCGCACCCACTGTAATCAATGGCACGCCGAACAACGACACGCTGACGGGCACCGCGGCCAACGAACAACTGCTCGGTGGCAGCGGTAACGACACGCTTAATGGCGGGGCCGGCAACGACATCCTGGTCGGCGGCACCGGGGTAGACAAACTCACCGGCGGCGCGGGTGCCGATGTATTCCGCTACACCTCAAAGCTCGACAGCTACCGGACGGGAACCACCAGTGCCAGTGATCAGATCCTCGATTTCGACGTGACCGCCGACAAGATCGATGTCTCGGCGCTCGGCTACACGGCCCTGGGTAACGGCTTGAACGGCACGCTGCAGCTGACCTACAGCGCTTCGACCAACCGCACCTACCTCAAGGATCTTACCGTCGATGCCAACGGTAACCGCTTCGAAGTGTCGCTGGCGGGCAACCTGCTGAACAGCCTGACGGCGAGTCATTTTGTCTTCGCCGACCAGAACACCCCCAGCAATATAGCGCCGGTGGTGACCATCCCCCTCCTCGACCAGAACGCCAC
>NZ_JBFULH010000512.1:0-2958 GCF_056400445.1 Pseudomonas sp. P5_B2
CGATGCACTCCTACCGATGCACTCCTACAAAATCCATTGTCGTTATTTTGGGGCAGACGCTTAGAACGTCTGGCCAAGAGAGAATTGGAACACTTGAGTCTCAGCGTTATCCGGTTCTTTTACCGGGAAGGCCAGTGCGAAACTCAGCGGCCCCAGCGCAGTTACCCATGTAACTCCAACACCCACGGAGCTGGCCATGTCGTTGAAGCTGATATCGTTACATTGCGTATTGGACTTCGAATCAGGGTTGGTATTGGTGGTCTGCTCGCACTTGGAGTCAAACACATTACCCACATCCCAGAATACGGAAGTGCGCAGGGAACGCTGATCCTTGACGAACGGCAGCGGGAACAGAATCTCTGCACCACCTTGAATCAGCACGTTGCCGCCGAACGGCAGTGGATCCTGATCCGGGTCATTAAGAGTGCCCGCGTTGCCGGTTTCGCCCACGCCACGGCTCGGCGTACTGCGCGGACCTAAAGTACTGTCCTTGAAGCCACGAACCGAATTGAAACCACCTGCAAAGTAGTTTTCATAGAACGGCAAGCCATTAGTCGAGCCATACCCATCGCCATAACCCAATTCAGTGTGCAGGCGCATGGTGTAATTTTCAGACAATGGCTGGAACAACTGACCACGGTAATCGAGCTTGAAGAACGACAGGTCACTACCTGGTACGGTGACTTCCGCCGTCAAACTTTGAGAATGACCACGGGTCGCCAATACGCCTTTGTTCAGGGTGGACTCGGACCAGCCAGCCGAAGCCTTGAAGTTCAGGTACTCGTCGCCTTCACGGTTAACAAAGTCGAAAATCTCGTCGACGGTGTATTGACCGGTCTTGATCTTGTCTTGCTGCCCAGTAAAACCAAAGGTCAGACGCGATGTTTCGCTGATCGGGTAACCGACGCTTACACCAGCACCCAGACTGTCTACGGCATAGCTTGCTACGTCGACATCGAGATCATCATAGTTGGTGGTGCGATAGAAAGCGTTGTAACCCAGGCTCACACCGTCAGCAGTCCAGTACGGGTCGACATAACCGAAGTTATAGCGGCTCTGGTATTCGCTTTTGGTCAAGCCGATGCTGACCTTGTTACCAGTACCCAGGAAGTTGTTCTGAGTGATCGAACCACCGAGGATCAGACCGGCACTTTGTGCGAAGCCAATGCTGGCAGTGATCGAACCGGAAGCCTGCTCTTCAACGCCGTAATTCACGTCAACCTGGTCATCAACACCTGGCACAGCTGGGGTTTCGACGTTCACTTCTTTGAAGAAGCCCAGGCGCTCAAGACGCGTCTTGGATTGATCAATCAGGTAGGTCGAAGCCCAACCGCCTTCCATCTGGCGCATTTCGCGGCGTAGCACTTCGTCTTCGGACTTGGTGTTGCCACGGAAGTTGATACGGTTGACGTAAGCACGTTTGCCCGGATCCACAGCGAAGGTGATGTCGACGGTGTGATCTTCATTATGGGGCTGAGGCACGCCGTTGACGTTGGCAAAGGTGTAACCCTCGTTRCCCAGRCGGCGAGTGATSARTTCSGAGGTRGTGGTCATCAGCTTGCGCGAGAACACCTGGCCYTTCTSMACCAGMAGCAGSGMSKTGAYCTGRTCTTSAGGGACTTTCAGGTCRCCGCTCAGCTTGACGTCACGAACGGTGTACTTATCGCCTTCGTTGACGTTGACAGTGATGTAGACGTGTTTCTTGTCCGGTGTGATCGACACTTGGGTCGAAGCGATATCCATATTGATATAGCCACGGTCCAGGTAGTAGGAACGCAGACGCTCCAGGTCACCGGAAAGTTTTTCACGTGCGTACTTGTCATCGTTCTTGAAGAAAGACAGCCAGTTGGTGGTCTTCAGTTCGAACAGGTCGATCAGGTCTTCTTCAGGGAAGACGGTGTTGCCCACCACGTTGATGTGCTGGATAGCAGCGACGGTGCCTTCGTTGATGTTGACCTTCAACCCGACGCGGTTACGGGGTTGTGGCACCACTTCGGTGTCGACGGTGGCGGAGTAGCGACCCTGGGCGACGTATTGACGCTGCAGTTCGTTACGCACACCTTCGAGAGTGGCACGCTGAAAGATCTCGCCTTCAGCCAGACCGGATTGTTTGAGGCCTTTCATCAGGTCTTCAGTAGAGATCGCCTTGTTACCCTCGATCTCGATACTGGCAACCGACGGGCGCTCGACTACCGTGATAACCAGGACGTTGCCATCGCGGCCCAGCTGGATATCTTGAAAGAACCCGGTTTTGAACAAAGCACGAGTGGATTCCACCAGGCGACGATCATCCGCCTGTTCACCGAYGTTCAACGGCAAAGCACCAAAGACGCTACCCGCGGAGACCCGCTGGAGGCCATTGACGCGAATATCAGAGATAGTGAAGGACTCGGCGTGAACTTCGGCGATCATCAATACGGTGAGAACCGCAGTTAGCAGCAGACGTTTCATGAAGTCCTTTCTTATTCCAACTGGCAATAAACAAACTGCCGCAAAATGCGGCAGATTCGCAATTCAGCGAAGTTGTTACAGACGGCCCAAATCATTGACCAGAGCGAGCAACATCACCCCGACCACCAAGCTGATACCGATCTGTATCCCCCAACCCTGCACCCGATCCGACAAGGGACGACCACGCGCCCACTCAATCAGATAAAACAACAAATGCCCCCCATCCAGTACAGGAATGGGCAACAAATTCAGAACTCCCAAGCTAATACTCAGATATGCAAGGAAATTCAGGAAGTCAGCAACGCCCGACTGGGCAGAAGCGCCCGCCACTTTAGCAATGGTTATCGGTCCACTCAAGTTTTTTACCGAGAGCTCACCGAACAACATTTTCTTGAGAGAATCGAGGGTCAGTACACTCATGGTCCAGGTGCGGCGCGCACCCTCTCCAATCGCGGCCACAGGGCCGTAACTGACTTCGCGAATCATCTCTGGTGGCCAATCGACCGC
>NZ_JBFULH010000513.1:0-2953 GCF_056400445.1 Pseudomonas sp. P5_B2
CGACTTGAGGATAGACATGAAGTTTCTTTGCACAGGTGCCGAATTGGCTGACGCCAGCAGTCGCGGTTTCGACATCGAAGGACAGAAGCTCTTTGCCGTACGCCGGGGCGGTCAGGTTTTCGTCTACATCAATCGCTGCCCGCACCGTGGTGTCGGCCTGGAATGGACGCCAGACAGCTTTCTCGACCCCAGTAACAGCTTGATCCAGTGCTCCACCCACGGCGCACTGTTTCTGATCGAAGACGGCGAATGCGTTTCCGGCCCCTGCGCCGGTCAATCGCTGACCGCCGTGCCCTGCCGCGAAGACGCGCAGGGCGTCTGGGTCAGCGTTTAACCGTTGAGCAGAACGTCCAGGCGCCGATCAACCACCATCTCTTCATGGGTCAATCGCACGCCGTAGGCCAGCACTTCCACCCCGCACGCCACCGCTTCACGCAAGGCCGCCGCGTAGGCCGAATCGATTTCTTCTGCAGGACGCACGGCATCGATGCCAGTCAAGTTAACGCAATACAACTGCACTGCACGGATTCCGTCCCGGGCCAGGTGCGCCAATTCACGCAAATGCTTGGCCCCGCGCTGAGTCACCGCGTCGGGAAACGCGGCCACTGATGAGCCATCGAAGCCGAGGGTGACGCTTTTAACCTCTATGTAGGCCGGGCCGCTGGGGTACTGGAGACGAAAGTCGATACGGCTACTTTCCTGACCATAGGCGACTTCGCGCTTGAGCTCGGTAAAACCGTTCAGCTCACTGATCACACCAGCGTGCAGCGCCTCTTCAATCAAACCGTTGGCTCGCCCGGTGTTGACGCAAAACATGCGCCCTTGTGGGGTTTCGCCGACTTCCCAAGTGCCGGGCAACTTGCGCTTGGGATCATTAGAGCGACTGAACCAGACCTGCCCACCCTCCACCTGGCAATTGAGCATCGAGCCCGTATTGGGACAATGAATGGTCAGAAACTCGCCGCTAACGGTTTCGATATCGGCAAGAAAGCGCTTGTAACGACGGATCAAACGCCCTTCTTCGAGGGGAGGATGGAAACGCATCAGCCTTGCCAGCTCTTCAAACCGCGAGCGATCCGCTCGACCGCTTCCTGCAAGCGCGGCAGGCTTTGGGTGTAGGCGAATCGCACGTGATGCCCGGCATGAAAGCGCCCGAAATCCAGTCCCGGGGTAATTGCCACATGCTCGGTTTCAAGGAAGTGTCGGCAGAACGCGAAGGCATCACCGCCGAACTTGCTGATATCCGCGTACAAATAGAACGCGCCTTCCGGCTCCACGGCGATGCCAAAACCCAACTCGCGCAAGGCAGGCAGCAGGAAATCGCGACGACGGCCAAATTCGGCGCGGCGCTCTTCGAGAATGCTGATGGTTGCCGGCTCGAAGCAGGCCAATGCGGCGTGCTGGGCCATGCTGGGGGCGCTGATGTAGAGATTTTGCGCGAGCTTTTCCAGCTCGCCGACGGCGGCCTCCGGTGCGACCAGCCAGCCGAGACGCCAGCCAGTCATGCCGAAATACTTGGAAAAACTGTTCAGAACAAACGCACTGTCATCGACTTCCAGCACGCTGGCGGCATCGGTGCCGTACGTCAGGCCGTGATAGATCTCGTCGACTACCAGATGACCGTGTCGGAGCTTGATCGCCGCAGACAACCCTGCCARCTCATCGCGAGTCAGGATCGTCCCGGTCGGATTGGCCGGGGAAGCCACTAACGCGCCCACGCTGTCGTGGTCCCAGTGGCGGGCGACCAGATCGGGGGTCAGCTGATAACGCACTTCAGGCCCTACAGGAACAAGCTGCGCCGCACCTTCCACCAACCGCAGAAAGTGCCGATTGCAGGGGTAACCTGGATCCGCCAACAGCCAGTGCTTGCCCGGGTCCACCAGCAAGGCGCTGGCCAGCAACAAGGCGCCCGAACCGCCGGGGGTGATGAGGATTCGTTTGGGGGCAATGTTCAACCCATAACGCTGCTGGTAGAAATTGGAAATGGCTTCTCGCAGCTCGGGAATGCCCCGTGCTGCGGTATAACGGGTCTTTCCAGCCGTCAATGCGGCATGGCCGGCCTGAATGATCGGCTCGGCAGTGGTGAAGTCAGGCTCGCCGATTTCCAGGTGGATCACGTCGTGGCCAGCGGCTTGCAGTTCATTGGCCCGCGCCAGCAACGCCATGACGTGGAAAGGTTCGATTGCACGACTGCGGGCACTGTAGGACTGAGCCATTAGCCTTCCTTCAACAGATAAAAGAACCAATTCTACCCAAGCGCAGGAACGAGCGAGAGCCTAAAGCGGTCAGACGCCTTAGCACCAGACATAAACGACTCAAACGAGTACCCCAAGTTTGACTAAAATCAATATTTGATCAGGTCTCCAACACCACCAGACAAAGCTTTGCAATGATTTGCAAGCGCTGCGAGCCACTACTTCGACATCCGGGAGTAGCGCGTCCCGATTTGATCTGGTAAGTTCGCCCGCTTGCAGCCGCAGGGCCGGCAGGTGTCGGTGATGGAGCAATCCTGCGCAGATGGATTACAAGAGTAGAGGCGGTCCATTTCATGCCCACCCAAGCAAAGCAACAGCAAAGCACGACAATCAGCGGCTTCGAACCCTACAAAGAAGTGAAGGGCGAGGAGTACATGGGCAAGCCCATGCGCGCGCACTTCACCAAGATCCTGAACAAGTGGAAACAGGACTTGATGCAGGAAGTCGACCGTACTGTTGATCACATGAAAGACGAAGCGGCCAACTTCCCGGACCCGGCAGACCGTGCCAGCCAGGAAGAAGAATTCAGCCTCGAGCTGCGTGCCCGCGACCGCGAGCGCAAGTTGATCAAGAAGATCGACAAAACGCTGCAACTGATTGAAGACGAAGAATATGGCTGGTGCGAGTCCTGTGGCGTCGAAATCGGCGTCAAGCGACTGGAAGCCCGCCCTACCGCCGATATGTGCGTTGACTGCAAG
>NZ_JBFULH010000514.1:0-2938 GCF_056400445.1 Pseudomonas sp. P5_B2
ACATTTCTCCGGTCGCCGTAAGTGAACTCTTAAGGGGGGACACAGATTGCGCAGATGTTGCCGAAATCGGCGATGGGAGGGCGTAGGCTTTGAACATAAGCAATGTCGCATAGAGCAATAGGACGATTCGGTAACGGCGCCGACGTTCGGGAGACCAAAGCTGTCATTGGTCGGGCGCTACAGCCAGGTATTCACCACCCGCCGGTCCAGCTCTTCCCAGTCCGCCATGCCCAGCACTCGCATGGTGTTCAACCCGCGCAAATAACCGCGCAACTGATTGGCGGTGGCCAGCACAAGCGCCGAGTCGGACGGGTTTTCACCCAACAGTACGGTTTCGTACTCGACCAGGTACTCGGCCACCCGGTCACGGAAATCGGGCAAGACGGCGTCACGGATCAAGTCAAAAGTTCTCAAGGGGAGATCCTCATCAATCTGTTCTGGTTGTGACTGAGTGTTTATCCACCTGCACGGCGCGCAACTATTGCTAGACGTAATAGTGACCATTACGAAAGGCAGTTTCTGCTTTACCGACAATAGTCGGAAAATCGCCGCCATTGAAGAACTGAACCGTTTATTTTCTGGATGAGACTCATGCGCCCTTTATTCATGCCTGCCATGGCGTTTGCCTCTGCGTTGCTCGCCGGTTGTGCTTCTGCGCCGAACGACCCGACCCTGACCTTGCAGACCAGCAAGACGCCTGCCCAATACACCGACTGCGTCGTGCCTAAATTGCAGGGCAGTGCGTTGAGCCCGACAGTCTCGCAAACCTCGCGCAGCTACCGGATCGTGGTGCCGAGCAAAGTCTCGACGGACAACGTGCTGGAAGCCTACAAGGCCGGGAAGGGTGGCAAGGTGTTCATCTACGAGCGCCAGTTGCTGGCCTCGAACTTCCTGCCTTCGGCCTTTGAGCGCGCCGCACAGGATTGCATCTGACCCTGACTCGCAAGCGCTTTTCATTGAGCTCCTTTGGTTGGCCGCAACCAACCAATTCATTGAGGTGCATGGCCCGCTCAGAAGCAACAACGGGCAGGGACTGGTAGAGGCGGCGCTCGCGGGGCGGGGGATTGTGTTTTTCCCTTCCTGGCTCCTCTGTAGAGAGAGTTTTCATAAACAAGCAGCTCATTCAGCTTTTGCCCGATTGGGAGGGGGCGGTTGAGCAGACGCCAAGCCAGATACATTTGATTTCCCCCGAGAACCGACTCCGCTCTCAGAAGGTTCGCGTGGTGTGGGACTACTTCATCAGTGCGATTGGCGATCCTCCCTATTGGGATGATCTCAGAGGTTCTCGTACTGCCTGTGATATCTGAAAATGCGAAGGTTCGCTGTTGGCCGTTTTATGCTTGTCGCGAACGGTTGAATCCACAACCCAAAGCAGCCAGTGAAGAGTGGCTGCAATCTGAACGGGTTGTTTTTCTCCAGGCATGACTCCGTCCTTGCCTCTACAGCGACTGACTTTGTAGAGGAGGGAGTTACTGATGTTCGGGGAAAATCAGATGAAAGGCGCCAGCCAAATTGAATAGGTAAACTAGGGTTCAGTGGTTCGCCTTGCCAGTTGCGTTATACCTCCCCCCGAGATGACTGGCGAGGTGAGCCTTACCGCCGCCTCTTCGTTGTAGCAGAACCTTTCTGCCCACTCATCTACTCGGTCGCACACTCCCTATCGGCGAGTTTCAAACTTTTACGGCCCAGAAAAGCTGGACCTCAACGGTGAGGTGGGTATGTCTATTGATTCGAGTTTTCAAGACCAAACACAAGATTCTGTTCCATCCAAACCTGAGCCAGGCGCCGATGAGCCGAGGCTAGATCCTGACGATCCAAACAAATACGATCCGTTGAAAAATCCCAGCGACGATCGTCCTGTGGATTGGAAGGATCCTGCTGAGAGGACAACTCCAGAGGCGGATGAGGAAACACCGCTTTCAGACGACATGCGATAGGGGTGAAAACCCGGCCAGTGAGCGAGCCAGTGAGCCGGGTTTTTTGTTCTCGCCATTCGTCTATTGCCGGGCACTTACAGCGTTTCCCCACCTCACATGCTTAAGCACGGACATTTAAGAAACCATACGGAGAGCAGCATGGACATTGATGAGAATGCACCGGGAAACATATCGCAGCAGGGCGGTACGAGCAGCACGGATAACGAAACTGGTCACGACCCCAAACGGTCTGAAGTTCCGTCGAAAACCGCCGAGGTCGACGCGCCCAATAATCCAAAGCACGACCCCGCAGCTAAAGAAAACTCGTACAGTCCCGACTTCAAATCAGAGCCTGAACATAAGCCGGTTCAAGATGCTGATATTGATACTCAGGGCGGTTAGTAACATCCCGCAAATCAGCACGGAGACTCAGTATGGAAATTGATCGGGATGCAGCTGGAAATATCTCCCGATTTTTAAGGGGACGGATCTATTTTTCCAGACGGCAACCAGGTCCAACTACTCAATGGACCGTCTCACCCGCTTGATCAAAACCGCGTCGCCATCTACAACACCGAAGCCGCCGCCGATAGGCGACGTAGCCAAGACGACCCGAATACGAGATCTAGACGCCACGCCGCGATCAGGGGGCCTGTGCGGCCTGCCACGGGGAGCGTGCTTGCGCTTCCCGGGTGGACTTCGTGCCCTGATCCACTTCTTGCGCACTGATCAGGTCGAGGTCCGTGCCCGAGAACCGCACGGGGTGACATCACTCCGCACGCAGACGTCGTCGTCTCAGGGAACCAGTTGGACCTCGCTTGGCCGCCAGGTCTTGGCGAAGAATGGCTCAAGCGGGCTGTACAGCCGCAGCATCGGGAAATAGCCTTTACCCGGCATGGTCTGAATCCAGTTGCCCCGATTGACATTTGCTGGCTGCGACGGGCTGAAGTAGATCGTCGTGGCGCCGTCCGCGTTCGCTTCAGCAGCGGGAGACGGATAGCTTTGGCTGCCCGCGCGCGGAT
>NZ_JBFULH010000515.1:0-2935 GCF_056400445.1 Pseudomonas sp. P5_B2
GGCTTCGCCAGCTGCTACAGGGGATCATCGTCCTGACGAATTAATCAGCGCGTCGAAACCGGGCGTTTTACCCAGACTGGCGACAGGCTGCTGCCGTTGCCGGTGACGTACAGCACCGCCGCTTCACCGCGTTCCAGGGCAACCGGTTTGACGTCGCCGACTTTCTTGTCGCCTTCAAACAGCGCCAGGCTGACTTTCACCGGGTTGATTTCGCGCTCGCCACGGCCCTTGGCGGCCACGCTCGGCACCACGTCGGTCTTGCCGTCAGCGGTTTTCAGGGTCAGGGGCTTGTCGCTCAGGTTCTGCAGGCGCACCAGGGACTTCTGCTTGTTCTTGAACGGCGGTTCTTCGATCAGTTGCGGTGCGCCGCTGGCGTTGTTGACCAGGGTGTAATAGTGATCACTGGCGAGTTTCACCGGCAGGCTCTGGCTGCCGACCTTGGCGCTGTAATCGCCGCCTGGCATGAAGCTGAAGTCGGTGCTGGACAGCGGTGCGACGTCRCTCAGGTTGGTGCTGCCGACGGTGGCGCTGACTTCAGCGTTGCCGGCGTTGAAGACACGCACGAAGCTCGAACCTTTCGGTGCAGTCGGGCCGTAGAGCGCGGCATCGCCAGCGAAGGCGTGCATCGACAGAACGCTCATGCCTGCAACGAGTGCGAAGGTCTTGGCGAGACGGCGAGGAGTTGTAGTGAAAGTCATGGAAGTACCTCTCTCTTTCAGTTTTGCGCCCGGTCGGGCGTCTCGGATTTAGTGTTTGCGGCTACGTTTTGTTGGCGGGCGCCGGCTTCTTTGAGCTCTGCGACCCACTGCGGGTCGGCGTCGCCGATTTCGTTGTTCACAGGCAGATAACGTTCAGGAAACTCCCAGATCAGCACCTGTGGCGGGCTGTTCTTGAAAGCATCACTTTTCAGGTAGCTGAGCATCGGCAGGATCGGGCCGTGGCCGTCTTCGGCGTAATTGACCACGTCGCTGTGCAGCGCTTGCTTCAGCGCACCCACAAAATTCCAGTTCGGGTTGGCGCTGTAACTGGTGCCGATCAGGGCCACCGGTACTTCAGTGTTGGCGAACAGCGCGTCATCACCGGCCGGCTGATCTCCGRCCGCCACGGTATTGCGCTTCTGCAGCGGTTCTAGCGCCGGCATCAGATTTTCGAACAGCGGGTCCAGCGGCAGGAACAAGCGCAGGTCGCCCTTATGCGTGATTTTTTCCGCAGGTTCGGTGACGAAGTTTTGCGGCTCGCCGCTCAACGGGAATTTGTCGGCGATGGTGCTGGCCAGGGCTTCGGCGGCGATTTGCGCGCCTTCCGGAGTCCAGTGGGTGTCGGTGCGCAGGAATACTTGCTGACCGTTCTGCTTGGCCTTTTGCATCGGGCCGAGCAGGTCGGGGGCGAGGATCTTGTCGGCCGCCACACGGGCATGGAAGTCCTGATAGAGGTTGGCGTGAATGCTCGAAGGCTTCGCCTCACCCAGATGCTCCGGGTACAGGCGGGTCTTGGCCGGCACGATGGCCATGACCAGTTTCACGCCTTGCGCTTTCAGGGTCTGGCGCACGCCTTCGACCAACGCGTAGTTACCTTGCAGGTTCAGCTCTTCGTTGACGATCGGGTTGAACTCTTCATCGCTGTAGAGCCACTGATCGCGACCGAGCACAACGCCCGGACGACCTTCGTTGAACAGTTTGAAATCCAGCGCGGCCCAGAGGTTGGTGCCCAGGCGCTTGATCGGAAACTCGTCGTCGTAGTGCGTCTCCACGGCCTTGGTCCAGCGGCCGTTGAGCACCGTCGCGTCGGCGTTGGTGCTGAAACCGAAAAAGCTGCGCGTGGACCACAGGCCCAGTACTGCCAGTGTCAGCAGGAACAGGGCGATGTAGAAGATGCGTAATGAGCGGGTCATGGTCAGATCCCTCAGAACTGGAAGTAAAGGAACGGCGAGAAGCTTTGCGCCGAGAGTTTTAGAATCGAAGCAATGAACAGCAGCAGCACCAGGGCGCGCATCACGTAACGCGACCAGTCAGCGGTCCAGTAGGCCGGTTGCACGGTGGCTTCAACGCCAACGGTGTAACCCGGCTGGTGGATGCTGGCCGGGTTGTCSCCCGGTACGGCCTTGATCATTCCCGGGGTTGCGCCGGCAGGGCCATCGGCCTCGACGTTGACGGCAGGCTTGGTCTTCTCAGGCGGACGATTGGCGTAGAAATCACGGATGCCGAAGAACGCCAGCGTCACGTAAGCCACCACCAGGGTTGCCACTTGCAGGCCGGTGAGGCTGGCCTGGTTGAGTTCCGACAGCGACCATTCGCCGAAGCTGAACATCGCGCCGTACATACGGCCGGCGACGTGCAGGTTTTCTGCGCGGAATATCACCCAGCCCATCACTACCAGCAGGAAGGTCAGTGCCCAGCGGATCGGGTTGATGCTGCGCGGCGAGGTGTTCAGCCCCAGCGCTTTTTCAATCGCCAGCCACATGCCGTGCCATGCACCCCAGACGATGTAGGTGATGTTCGCGCCGTGCCACAGACCACCGAGCAGCATGGTCAGGAACAGGTTGCGATAGGTCATCAGCGTGCCTTTGCGGTTACCGCCCAGCGTGATGTACAGGTAGTCACGCAGCCAGGTGGAGAGGCTGATGTGCCAGCGCCGCCAGAACTCGGTGATCGACTGGCTGATGTACGGCTGTTTGAAGTTTTCCATGAAACGGAAACCCATCATCAAGCCCAGGCCGATGGCCATGTCGCTGTAACCGGAGAAGTCGAAATACAGTTGCGCGGTGTAGGCCAGTGCGCCCAGCCAGGCATCGCCCGTGGTCGGGTTTTGCAGGGCGAAGCAGTGGTCGGCCACGACGGCGAGGGTATCGGCGATGAAGACTTTCTTGATGAAACCCTGCATGAACCGCGTGCAGCCCTCGGAGAATTTATCCAGGGTGTGGGTGCGGTTGTTGAAC
>NZ_JBFULH010000516.1:0-2932 GCF_056400445.1 Pseudomonas sp. P5_B2
GTACGGGAGAACGGCAAGCCCATGTGCTCGAGTTCGAAAACAGCTTCCGGACCTACGGAACACATGTATTCGATAGCGTCCTGGTCACCGATGTAGTCGGAACCCTTGACGGTATCGTACATGTGCCAGCGCCAGTCATCGTTCGGGTCAGCGGACGCGATGGCGCAGGTGATGCCACCCTGGGCGGAAACAGTGTGCGAACGAGTCGGGAAAACCTTGGTAACCACGGCAGTCTTGTGACCACCTTGCGCCAGCTGCAGAGCAGCGCGCATGCCAGCACCGCCGCCGCCAATGATGATGGCGTCGAACGAAAGCGTATTAACTGTAGTAGACATGAATCAGATACCCCAAAGAATCTGCACACCCCAGACGAAGTAGGCGAACATCGCGACGCCGCATACTGCCTGGAAGAGGAAACGTATTGCAGTCGCGGACTTGCCGAACGCCATTGGCGTCAGGTAGTCGGTCGCGATGGTCCACATGCCGACCCAGGCGTGAGCGCCGAGGGCAACGAGAGCCAGGAGACTGAAAATACGCATCCAGTTGCTTGCGAACAGTTCATGCCATTGGGCGTAGCCGATGCCTGGATGGGCAACGACGTATCCGATCAGGAAAATGAAGTAAGCCGCGAGAACGACCGCAGACACACGTTGTGCCATCCAGTCATAGAGGCCCGAACGCGACAGGTTCGTGACGTTAGTTACCATATCCAAACTCCTGCCAGAACGATTACCACCACGGAAACGGCGATAACGATTTTCGAGCCCAGTTTGCCGCCTTCAAGCGACTCGCCGATGCCCATGTCCATGATCAAATGGCGCACACCGGCTACCAGGTGATACAGCAAGGCGGACAGGATGCCCCATGTCACTAGCTTGGCTAGCGGACTGGTCAAACACGCTTTCACCTGGCCAAAACCTTCTTCCGAGCTCAGCGACTTGTCCAATGCATAAAGCATGATGGCAAGGCTGACAAAGAGGATGATTCCGGAGATCCGGTGAAGAATGGACGTGTAAGCAGTGACTGGGAGTTTGATGGTCCTTAGGTCTAGGTTTACAGGTCGTTGGCTATTCACGGCTTTTTTTCACACTGAAGAGCCCCTAACAATCAGGGCAAAGTTGTTGGGGAGTGCACTGGTCAGGTACCCACCACCCAGGGAGTGCGACCCCCAATAAAGCAGGCCCAAAAGCCCCTGGCGGTCGGAGGGCGAGTATAGACAGTTAGGCTACTAATGACAACGCGTTCACCTTCCCCTAATAGCTGATTGCACAAGTTGGATAAAAGGCGTAAACGGCAGTCAATTTCGAGGAAAAAGTCCGGTTAAAGCCTTCAGGAGCAAGACTTTAGGCAAATTGACATTCGAATTTATCTCACTATAGTGGTGCGGGCCCTGCGTGGGGGGTCTGTCTGATGATTTCAAGCATAAATAGGAGGCCACATGGCTGACAAAAAAGCGCAGTTGATCATCGAGGGCGCAGCCCCCGTCGAGCTGCCCATTTTAACCGGCACCGTTGGTCCCGATGTTATCGACGTTCGCGGCCTGACGGCCACGGGCCGTTTCACCTTTGACCCTGGTTTCATGTCGACAGCTTCCTGCGAGTCGAAGATCACCTATATCGACGGCGACAACGGCATTCTGTTGCACCGCGGTTACCCGATCGAACAGCTGGCTGAAAAGTCTGACTACCTGGAAACCTGCTATCTGCTGCTCAACGGCGAATTGCCGACCGCAGAACAGAAGGCCCAGTTCGTCAGCACCGTCAAGAACCACACTATGGTTCACGAGCAGCTGAAGACCTTCTTCAACGGCTTTCGTCGCGATGCCCACCCGATGGCCGTCATGTGCGGTGTAGTCGGCGCCCTCTCGGCCTTCTACCACGACTCCCTCGACATCAATAACCCGCAGCATCGCGAAATTTCCGCGATCCGCCTGGTTGCCAAGATGCCGACGCTGGCAGCGATGGTTTACAAGTACTCCATGGGCCAACCCATGATGTACCCGCGCAACGACCTGACGTACGCGGAAAACTTCCTGCACATGATGTTCAACACCCCGTGCGAGATCAAACCGATCAACCCGGTGCTCGCCAAGGCCATGGACCGGATTTTCATCCTCCATGCCGACCACGAGCAGAACGCATCGACTTCTACCGTTCGTCTGGCCGGCTCTTCGGGTGCCAACCCGTTCGCCTGTATCGCCGCCGGCATCGCTGCACTGTGGGGCCCTGCCCACGGCGGCGCGAACGAAGCCGTTCTGACCATGCTCGATGAAATTGGCGATGTCTCGAACATCGACAAATACATCGCCAAGGCCAAGGACAAGAACGATCCGTTCAAACTGATGGGCTTCGGTCACCGGGTTTACAAAAACCGCGACCCACGCGCTACCGTCATGAAGCAGACCTGCGACGAAGTGTTGAAGGAACTGGGCATCAAGAACGACAAGCAACTCGAACTGGCCATGCGCCTGGAAGAGATCGCCCTGACCGACCCGTACTTCATCGAACGCTCGCTGTACCCGAATGTCGACTTCTACTCGGGGATTATCCTCAAGGCGATCGGCATTCCAACCAGCATGTTCACCGTAATCTTCGCCCTGGCGCGGACTGTCGGCTGGATCTCCCACTGGAAAGAAATGCTCTCCAGCCCGTACAAGATTGGCCGCCCGCGCCAGCTGTACACCGGCTACGAGTCGCGTGACATCACCAAGCTGGAAGACCGCAAATAAGACCTGTCTTGCGATAGCGTCTTAAGTTGCACCGGAAACGGCCTCTATATAGAGGCCGTTTTTGTTTGTGCGGTTTGCTGGCCTCCCCGTTTCTTTGGTTGTGTACATATCCGTTTCTGCGGTAACGGCTTCTATTGGTTTCGCTTTTACAGCGAGTCACTTTCGAAAAGCCTGCGCGGCCCGGCGCAAAGTAACCAAAGCGCT
>NZ_JBFULH010000517.1:0-2927 GCF_056400445.1 Pseudomonas sp. P5_B2
AACGCGAGGCTGCGTTCTGTCCACTGACACCACCCATCACCTATGACACCCATAGCTGGAGTCAACACGGACAACCCCCTAGAATCGCGCCCACGATTAAAGGAGACGACTTCATGCTGATGGTGATTTCCCCCGCCAAGACCCTCGATTACGAAACACCGCCGGCCACCCAGCGCTTTACCCAGCCGCAGTACCTCGATCACTCTCAGGAGTTGATGATGCAGCTGCGCGACCTGACACCGGCGCAAATCAGCGAATTGATGCACGTCTCCGACAAGATCGGCGGGCTCAACGCCGCACGTTTCGGCAGCTGGACACCCGCGTTCACCCCGGAAAACGCCAAGCAAGCGCTGCTGGCCTTTAAAGGCGACGTGTACACCGGCCTGAATGCGCAAACCTTCAGCGAAGCCGATTTCGATTACGCCCAACAGCATCTGCGCATGTTGTCCGGCCTGTATGGCCTGCTGCGACCGCTGGATTTGATGCAACCGTATCGGCTGGAGATGGGCACCAAACTGGCGAATGCCCGTGGCAAGGACCTGTATGCCTTCTGGGGCACGCGAATCAGCGAATGGCTGAACGAAGCGCTGGCCGATCAAGGCGATGACGTGCTGCTGAACMTGGCGTCCAACGAGTACTTCTCAGCCGTCAAACGCAACGCCTTGAACGCGCGCATCATCAATACCGACTTCAAGGACCTGAAGAACGGCCAATACAAGATCATCAGTTTCTACGCGAAAAAAGCCCGCGGAATGATGAGCCGCTTCGTCATCGAAGAGCGCATCAACAACCCTGCCGACCTCAAGCAATTTGACGTTCAGGGTTACCGCTACAGCGCCGAGCAATCCAAACCGGACCATCTGGTTTTCCTGCGCGATCACTCGCCCGAATAAATGCACCTGTAGAGCGCACGACATCGACAGCCTCGTCGTGCGCCGACCGCAGATCGTCCAACAATCCCCCTCCCGCTTCGCCGGCTTACTGACGCCAAAAAAACATCACTCTATTTTTCTAACGTTAGTTTCACTCGACTTCGATGTTTTTTTTCAGTAGTGGCACTGAAAATTTTTATCAGTAGTGGCATAAAACTATCGAACTCGATAATCACCCGATGTATCAAGGGTGCGACTGCTAGTGCCATCAATATGAAAGCAGTGCCATCTTTCTCTATATTTCAAGAAATTTCCGGTTTCGCGATGGGCGGACTGGAACTATGTCCAAATGCGTAGCTCATACCATCGGTAACGATTATCCATGTGTTTGTACGAGATAACTTACGCAGACAAGAGATTCACGTAGCGAAGTTGTCACATTAACTTCTGAAGATGAGCCTCTTATTTGAGCAACACACAAAGGACAGGAGATATGCACCATTAATATCCCCTACAACGCCAAGAAAGCGCCCCTATAAGCGTGCTCGCCAGGGCACCCAACCGCTTGATTTACAGGCCTATTGCCTGGCATTGAGCGCGCAAGATCTTTGCAACAGCGTCCTCAGGCCAGAGGACCTGATGCATAACAGGGCACGTCATAAGAATAAGGCCTAGTTACGCACATCTTGAGTGCACTTATTTACACACTCGACACTTCATATGCCCGCACACGGCATTGTGGCGCCTGTAAGCCGCACTTTCGAGTGCACTATGACCGCTAAAACACTTAACTCCAGCCATCYAATGGCTTGTGAATACAGTCTTGATAACAGAGAGGTAATTGCGATGCGCATCAGCATATTTGGTTTGGGTTATGTCGGCGCTGTTTGTGCCGGTTGCCTGTCTGCACGGGGCCATGACGTCGTTGGCGTCGATGTTGCCAAAGATAAAATCGATATGATCAACGCCGGTAAATCACCGATTGTTGAACCGGGTCTGGGCGAGCTTCTGCGCAAGGGTATCGATACCGGCAAACTGCGCGGCACGACCAACTTCGCCGAGGCGATTCGTGACACCGACCTGTCGATGATCTGCGTCGGTACGCCGAGCAAGAAGAACGGCGACCTGGAACTGAACTACATCGAAGCCGTGTGCCGCGAAATTGGTTTTGTCCTGCGCGACAAGACCACCCGCCACACCATCGTGGTTCGCAGCACCGTGCTGCCGGGTACCGTGGCCAACGTGGTGATCCCGATCCTCGAAGACTGCTCGGGCAAGAAAGCCGGTGTTGATTTCGGTGTAGCAGTGAACCCTGAGTTCCTGCGTGAAAGCACCGCGATCGCCGACTACGATCTGCCGCCAATGACCGTCATCGGCGAGTTCGACAAGGCTTCGGGCGACGTTCTGCAATCGCTGTACGAAGAACTCGACGCACCGATCATCCGCAAGGACATCGCCGTTGCCGAGATGATCAAGTACACCTGCAACGTGTGGCACGCCACCAAGGTCACCTTCGCCAACGAGATCGGCAACATCGCCAAGGCTGTCGGCGTCGATGGTCGTGAAGTGATGGAAGTGGTCTGCCAGGACAAAACCCTGAACCTGTCCCAGTACTACATGCGCCCAGGCTTCGCGTTCGGCGGCTCTTGCCTGCCAAAAGACGTGCGTGCCCTGACCTACCGCGCCAGCTCCCTGGACGTGGAAGCACCGCTGCTGAACTCTCTGATGCGCAGCAACGAATCCCAGGTACAAAACGCCTTCGACATCGTTTCCAGCCACGACAAACGCAAAGTCGCCCTGCTGGGTCTGAGTTTCAAGGCCGGTACTGACGACTTGCGCGAAAGCCCGCTGGTTGATCTGGCGGAAATGCTGATCGGCAAGGGTTACGACCTGAGCATCTACGACAGCAACGTCGAGTACGCCCGTGTCCACGGCGCGAACAAGGATTACATCGAGTCGAAAATCCCTCAMGTCTCGTCCTTGCTCAACTCCGACTTCGACGACGTGATCAACAACTCCGACGTGATCATCCTCGGCAACCGTGACGAAAAATTC
>NZ_JBFULH010000518.1:0-2924 GCF_056400445.1 Pseudomonas sp. P5_B2
GAGTACCGCTTCGATCTCCGCACGATCAAGGTGCGGATTGCGATTGCGGTTCAGCAGGCATTCTTCGGTGGTGATCAGGGTGCCTTCGCCATCGACATGAATGGAACCGCCTTCGAGCACGAAGCCCTCTGTGCGATAACGCTGGCTGCGCTCAATCTCGAGGATTTTGCCGCCGACTTGCGAATCTCGATTCCACGGCGAATACAGACCGCCATCGAAACCGCCCCAGGAGTTAAAGTCCCAGTTCACGCCACGGACTTCGCCACGGTTATTGATGACGAACGTCGGACCGGTGTCGCGAACCCATGCGTCATCGCTGGACATTTCCACCACACGAATATTCGGCACGTCGAGACGGGCGCGAGCGTTTTCGTATTGGCCCGCCGATACCGCTACTGTCACTGGTTCGAAACGCGCGATGGCTTTCGCTACAGCAACGTGTGCGGCTTGCGCCGGTTTGCCACCCTGGCGCCAGTTGTCCGGGCGCTCAGGCCAAATCATCCAGGTCTGGGTTTGTGGCGCCCATTCGGCCGGCATGTAGAAGCCGTCAGCGCGCGGCGTGGTGTGCAAAGTGGTCATGACAATCAGGACTCCAGGGAACCGTCGAGAGTTTTCAGTGTGCCGTAAAGGTTCGGGCGACGATCACGGAACGAACCCCACGCGCTGCGAATATGTTCCAGCTCGTCGAGGTCGAAAGTGTGTACAAGGATACCTTCTTCGGTTTTGTTGAGCTCCTGAACTTTTTCGCCGAACTGGTTGGCGATAAACGAAGAGCCGTAGAAGGTAATGTCGTAGCCGTCCTGCTCTTCGTTGCCAATACGGTTGCTGGCGATCAGCGGCATCAGGTTGGCGCCGGCATGGCCCTGTTGCACGCGCTGCCAATGGTCACGGGAAGAGATGCTCTTGTCGTGCGGCTCGCTGCCGATCGCAGTCGGGTAGAACAGGATTTCCGCGCCTTGCAACGCCATGCTGCGGGCGCACTCTGGGAACCATTGATCCCAGCAGATGCCCACGCCGATTTTCGCGTAACGGGTGTTCCACACTTTGAAACCGGTATCGCCCGGGTTGAAGTAATACTTCTCGTGATAGCCAGGGCCGTCGGGGATGTGGCTTTTACGATAAATCCCGAGGTTGGCACCGTCGGCATCGATGATCGCGATGCTGTTGAAACGTGCGCGGCCGGCCAGTTCGTAGAAGCTGATCGGCAGCACTACTTGCAGCTCTTTGGCGACTTTCTGGAAGTGCTTGATGGCGACGTTGTCTTCAACGGTCGTGGCCAATTGCAGGTAATCCGGGTTCGGCTTCTGGCAGAAGTAGGGGGCCTCGAACAGTTCCTGAATCAGAATGATCTGCGCACCCTTGGCTGCCGCTTCACGGACCAGCTTTTCAGCGGTGTCGATGTTGGCTTCAAGGTCCCAGGAACAGGCCATCTGGGTAGCGGCGACGGTAACGATACGGCTCATGAATCGGCTCCTGAGCAAAGGCTTGGGGTCGAGTGTGGCATCGACCCATGACAGAAATGGGAAGCACTGGGCGTGATTCGTCCACACCGAGGCAGCGGAGACTTTATAGCCGATAAATATCGGCTATAGAAGCAACCAATAAACCTTCTGTCATTTTTTTTTGCAGAATAGCCGATATCTATCGAATTAATACCATCCCTGTAGGAGTGAGTCTGCTCGCGATAGCGGTCGAACATTCAACATGGATGTTGACTGATCGTGCGCAATCGCGAGCAGGCTCACTCCTACAGGGTTATGGGTTTACAGGCCCTCTGCGAGCACCTTCGAGAGCATGTCCACGAAGAAGTCCACGCTCTGGCGAGAGGTCACCATCGGCGGTTTGATCTTGAGCACATTGAGGAAGTCGCCAGTCGGTTGCATGAAAATCCCCAGCTCACGCAGGCGATCACACAGCGCCGTGGTTTCTTCGGTCGCCGCCTCCAGCGTTTCACGGTTGCGGATCAGCTCGACGCCCAGATAAAACCCGGAACCGTGCACCGCGCCCACCAGCGGATGAATATCGATCAGCGCTTCGAGGCGCTCCTTGAAATACCCGCCCACCACCTGAGCGTTTTCCCAGAGCTTTTCTTCTTCCATCACATCCAGCACCGCCATGCCGATCTGGCAACTGACCGGACTACCGCCCGCCGATGAGAAGAAATAACCTTCGGCCTCCAACGCTTCGGCAATTTCCCGACGGGTGATCACCGCCCCCAATGGCTGGCCGTTGCCCATGCCTTTGGCCATGGTGATAATGTCCGGGACCACGCCCTGCTCTTCAAAACCCCAGAAGAAATGGCCCATGCGCCCGTAACCGACCTGGACTTCGTCGGCGATGCACACGCCACCCTGCGCGCGAACCATTGCGTAGACCTGTTGCAAATAGCCCGGGGGCAACGAGATCCCGCCAGCGTTGCCATACACCGGTTCGCAAATGAAACCCGCCAACTGACGCTTTTGCTCGGCGACTTTCGCCAGGTTGTGTTCGACGCTGCGCACATAGTCCGGCGCGCTGTCGGGGCCACGAAATTCGCCGCGATACGTGTTCGGCGCAATGACCGGATGCACCCAGTCCGGGCGGCTGCTCAAGGCCTTGGGGTTGTCGGCAATCGACGTCGATACCGCATCGGCGCCCACCGTCCAGCCGTGATAGGCCTCCAGCACGCTGAGCATGTCGCGCCCGCCGCTGTAAGCCCATGCCAGGCGAATCGCCAGATCGTTGGCTTCGCTGCCGCTGTTGACCAGGAATACACGGTCCATGGAGTCCGGTGCCAACTTCAGCAACCGTTCGGAAAACTCGGCAACTGCCGCATAGTTGAAGCGCGAGTTGGTATTGAGCAACGACCACTGACGACTGGCGACCGCCGCCATGCGCGGATGTCCGTGGCCGAGTACCGCGACGTTGTTGAGCATGTCGAGGTA
>NZ_JBFULH010000519.1:0-2920 GCF_056400445.1 Pseudomonas sp. P5_B2
AGCCGGGCATGTGCAGATCAAGCAAGACCTGTTGCGGCGCCAGGCTCACGGCCAGGTTGATGCCTTCGCGGCCACTGGCGGCCTGTCCCACCACTTCGAAGTCGTCGCTGGCGCCGAATAGCTGTGCCAGTCCTTTGCGAAACAATGGGTGATCATCGATCAGTAATAAGGTCGTGCAGTCCATCGAAACTCCCCTGTGGCAGGTCTTGGTGACGGCGAAGGCCAAGGTGTACGCGGACCCCGTGCGGGCGGATCGCCTCAATGGTCAGTCGGGCGCCAATGCTCCCGGCGCGCTCGCGGATAATCGCCAGGCCGAAATGGTTTTCCTCCAATGACGCCGGGCTCAGTCCGATACCGTCATCCTCCACCGAAACAGAAGCATCACCGTCCTGGTTTTGCCGCAACTCGATGCGCACATGCCGTGCATGGGAATGGCGTACCGCATTGGCCAGTGCCTCGCGAATGATCTGCAGAATCTGCAATTCGGTTTCCGGGCTCAAAGCATCATCAGCCAAGCGATTGTCCAGTTCAAAAACGATGATGCAGCGTCGCGAGAACTCGGCGACAGAGTCGGCCAGGGCCTGGCGCAGCGAGCGCCCGTCCATGGTCAGTCGAGCGCTGGTGATCAGCTCGCGCACTTGGCGCTGCAGCAGACTCAAGCCGCCGCACAGTTCCTGCAACGCGGTGCTGGCCTGCGCAGGCTCGCCCAACTGCGACTGCAGCAAACGCGCCTGGAACGACAGGTAACCCAACTGCTGAGCCACCGAATCGTGCAGCTCGCGGGCCAGGGCGCCGTGCCGGGACGTGGCCTGTTTGCGCTGTTGTTCACGGGTGTGGCAGCGCAAGCGCACGGTGACGCCGACCGCCTGCGCCGCCTCTTCCAGCAACTGGCGCCAGCTGGCGTGGACGGGTTGTGGGGTATCGAGCAACAACACCCCTTTGCTCGAATCGTCGCTGTGCGGCAAGGCACACAGCAGGCGATGTACGCCCCGTTGCCGGCAAGGGCCACAGGCCTGAGCCGTCTCAGACAGTGTCGAGTCACTCCAAGGGCAACGCGCAACGTCCTGACAGCCCTCGAGCAATCCGCGCCGTGCCGGCCCCAAGTCTTCGCCACCCAGGATCAGATTCAGTTTGCAGGTTGGCAACAATGCTTCGAAACGATCCAGAAAACCCGACAAGGCACCGTCAGCGTGCACCTGACACAAGGGCAATCCGGCCAGCAGTTTGCGCACGTTGCGTGCCTGTTCGGGGCGAATACGCCCCAACCAGAGCGGCCACCACTGCGGTCGTGTTCGCACTATCGATAACTCCCCGTCCAGTTGCTCAGCCCTGAGCTAAGACCAGCAACTTCCATGCCCCGAACAGCCGTTGCGCAGGACTTATCTCCAAAGACATAGCCCTTTTTCCGGATTGAGAAAATTTTCCCCATAAGAAAATATCTTCCCCAACAGGAAACAAATTCCCAGTCCAACGCCACCTTTCTCGCCCTTCGACGGGCGCGGATCAGCCAGGAAAGCCCACATGACAGATGGACACAGCGCCGCCCCTGACCGACTACACAGCCTCCCGCGCTATCGCCAGCCGCTGCCTCGTGAATACGTCACCCGGCACATCGTGGTCATGCAATCGGCGGCCGCCTGCTCGCCCGTTGTCGGGGAACTGGAACGGTCCTTGGTGCTGAATGGCGAAAGCGCCGACTTTTCCCGGCGCCTGCATCAGGTGCTGGTCAGCGCCACCGTCGGCAGCCATCTCTACATCATGGGCGACGAGGCATTTATCTGGCGCATCCACGGCGAGGCCTGCAGCGCCGGACTGGAAAATGACGAGATCGATATCACCCGCACGATTGCCGGTGCGCGCCTGGTGTATTGCGTGCACTGCGGCCTTACTCAGGCCGCCGGGCCGGAGCCACTGCTGACCTGCATCGGTTGCGATGTAGGGCTGGAAGTCCGGGAGCACTTTTCCCGCCGTCTCGGGGCGTACCTCGGCGTCTGCACCAACCCCGACCAGCCTTACGTCGGAGTCGGGTCATGAGCGCCGTAATCGAAGTGCGGGTCAGCGCGGCGAGAATGCTTACCCCAGTGGTGCGCGAATTCACCCTGCAGGCGTGCGGCGGGCCCCTGCCGGTTTTCTCCCCCGGCAGTCATGTGCAGGTTCACCTGCCGCTTGCCGAGGGCAAGCTGCGCAATGCCTATTCACTCACCAGCGACCCGGCGGACAGCCAGCATTACCGCATCGCAGTACGCCTGCAGGAGGCCTCCCGCGGCGGCTCGCACTACCTGCATCGGCAGGTCCAGGTCGGCGACACGCTGCAGATTTCGCCGCCCRCCAATCTGTTCGCCCTGYACTCGACCGCCAGCCTGCACATTCTGATCGCTGGTGGCATCGGCATCACGCCGTTCATGGCCTACATCGCGGCCCTGGAACAACAAAAGGCCCACTTCGAATTGCACTACCTCTGTCGTCCGGGCCTGAGCGATGCCTATGTCGAGGCGTTGCAACAGCGACTGGGATCGCGCCTGCACACCTACGCCAGCCGCCCGAACCTCAGCCGGATCCTGCGTGATCGACCGCTGGGCAGCCACCTTTACACCTGCGGTCCGCAACCGTTGCTCGACGCGGTTCGGCAACAGGCCAAGGTACTCGGCTGGCCGCCCGGTCGGGTGCACTGGGAAGCCTTCAATGCCGCACAACCGGGCCAATCCTTCGATCTGGAACTGCTGCGCAGCGGTCGGCGCCTGCGAGTCGGCACCGAACAAAGCCTGCTCGAAGCCCTGGAATCCGCTGGGTTGCAGATCCCCAACCTGTGCCGCGGCGGGGTCTGCGGCCAGTGCATGACCCGCCACGTGGGCGGCGACATCGAACACCGCGACAGTTTTCTGAGCCCCGCCGAGCAGGCCGACTTTCTCATGCCCTGTGT
>NZ_JBFULH010000520.1:0-2918 GCF_056400445.1 Pseudomonas sp. P5_B2
GATTATGCACCAAGTAAGCTAATTCGGACCGCGACGCCCGGTCGCTGAATTTGCAGCGACCCACAAAGCCTATCTCCAGAGCTTCTGACACAACAACCGACAGTACCTGTCGGAATCCTCCTCAAAGACCGCCGCAGCTGTAGGACACTCACAGATTTCTCAGACTGATATCAATCGAAATGTGGGAGCGGGCTTGCTCGCGAAGGCTGTTTAACATTCAACGTAAATGTTGCCTGACCTGCCGCTTTCGCGAACAAGTCGAATCGTCGCACCGCCGCTCCCACATTTGTTCTGCTGTGTGGCGAATATTGCGGCCACAAAAAAGGCGACCCCCTCACAGGAGTCGCCTTTCATTTAACCGCCGCTAAAACTTACTCGGACAGTTTGTACGCCATCACATAGTCACCTTGCTTGGTGCCCAGCGACCCGTGACCGCCCGCAACAACCAGCACGTATTGCTTGCCGTCCTTGCCGGTGTAGGTCATCGGTGTGGTTTGCGCGCCGGCCGGCAGGCGGCCTTCCCACAGTTGCTTGCCGTTTTTCACGTCATAGGCACGCAGGTACTGGTCGAGGGTGCCGCTGAGGAACGCTACGCCACCGGCGGTGGTGAAGGTGCCGCCCAGGCTTGGCACACCCATGCTCAACGGGATCGGAACCGGTGAGCTGTCGCGTACGGTGCCGTTCTTGTGTTTCCACAGGACTTTGGCGTTGGTCAGGTCAACCGCTGCCACGTAGCCCCAGGCCGGTGCCTGGCACGGCAGGCCCATTGGCGACAGCAGGGCTTCGAGGACGACGCCATACGGCGCGCCTTTGTTCGGCTGCACGCCTTCGGTTTCGCTTTTACGCGGGCCTTGGGCGGCGATTTCGGCGGCCGGGATCATCTTCGATTTGAACGCCATGTAGCTCGGGTTCACGAAAGCAATCTGACGCACCGGGTCAACCGAGATGCCGCCCCAGTCGAACACGCCGAAGTTGCCTGGATAAACGATCGAGCCTTGCAGCGATGGCGGTGTGAACGGGCCGTCGTAACGCATGGATTTGAAGTCGATCCGGCAGATCAGTTGATCGAACGGGGTGACACCCCACATGTCGCGTTCCTGCAACGGAGGCGGCATCAGGTTCAGGTCGGACTTTGGCTGGGTTGGTGAGGTGTGGTCGCCTTCCACCGCGCCTTGTGGCACCGGGATTTCATTGATCGGCACGATGGCCTGGCCGGTGCTGCGGTCCAGCACGTAGATGCTGCCTTGCTTGGTGGACGCCAGCACTGCCGGCTTCACGCCGTCAGCGGTTTTCAGATCCATCAGGGTGGGCTGGCCGCCGACGTCCATGTCCCACAGGTCATGGTGTGTGAACTGGAAGTGCCAGCGCACTTTACCGGTGGCGATGTCCAGCGCGGTCAGGCCGGCGGCGTGCAGTTCCGATTCAGGGGTGCGATCGCCACCGTACTGGTCCGGGGTCTGGTTGCCCATCGGCAGGTAGAGCATGCCGAGTTTTTCATCGACGGCGAACATGGACCACATGTTCGGCGAATTGCGGGTGTAGGTCTGGCCTTCGGCAATCGGCGTGGTGTCGTCCGGCTTGCCGCTGTCCCAGTTCCACACCAGTTTGCCGGTGTGCACGTCGAACGCGCGGATCACGCCGCTTGGCTCGTCGGTGGAGACGTTGTCAGTCACGTGGCCGCCAATCACCACCAGGTCTTTGGTGACCGCCGGAGGCGAGGTGGAGTAGTAACCGCCGGCCGTGAAGCCGCCGATGTTGGCGCGCAGATCAACCTGGCCCTTGTCGCCGAAGTCTTCGCACATCTTGCCGGTGTCGGCGTTGAGAGCGATCAGACGGGTGTCGGCGGTCGGCAGGAAGATGCGGCGTGGGCAAGCATTCTCGACGGCCGGGCTGGCGCTGCCGGTCGGGCTTTGTTCGGAGGCGTAGGCGGCGTCATCGTGATACGACACGCCACGGCAGGTCATGTGCGCCCAACCCTTGAAGTTCGCCGCGTTTTGCGTGGAGAGCTTCGGATCGAAACGCCAGATCTCCTTGCCAGTGTCCGGATCCAACGCGATCACCTGGCTGTGCGGCGTGCACACGTAGAGCATGCCGTTGACTTTCAGCGGGGTGTTTTCGGCGGTGGTCTCGCCCGGATCGTTCGGGCCCGGCAGGTCGCCGGTACGATAGGTCCAGGCCGGAACCAGTTTGTGGGCGTTTTCGGGCGTGATCTGTGCCAAGGGCGAGTAACGATCGCCATGGGCGCTGCGGCCGTAGGAGTTCCAGTCACCGTCGGGCATGGCCGGTGCGGTGTTGGTCATGCCGGGAACGCTGTCGCGGTCCAGTTGGCCTTTGATTTCACCGGGGTTGGTGAACTGGCTGGCCAAAGCGGCTACGCCTGCCACTACCACGGCGACGCTCAGGGCCCCGGTGCCCAGCGGTGCAGCGCCTTCGCGCAGCAGCGGACGGCGGAACCACGGCAGCAGCATGACGAGGCCCAGCGCAAACAGCATCGCCAGGCGCGGCACCAGTTGCCACCAATCGAGGCCGACTTCCCATAGTGCCCAGACGGTGCTGGCGAACAGCACCAGTGCGTACAGGCCCAGCGCCGTGCGGCGGGCGAGGATCAGCAGCACGCCGGTCAGCGTCAGGCCGATACCGGCCAGTAGGTAATACAGCGAGCCGCCAAGCATGCTCAGCTTGATCCCGCCTGCCAACATGGCCAGGCCCATTAGCAGAAGCAGGATGCCGAGCAGGCTCGGCAACAGACGGCTTCGACTCAAAGCACCATCAGTGCTCATAGTGTGGTTCTCCGTGACGTTTCAAGTATAGGCCCGCGCAAGTTCACTGTAGATGACGATCCTGTGCGGGCCTGGTTCAGATAAAAAATGGTGGGTTGATGCATATCCCTGTAGGAGTGAGCCTGCTCGCGATGGCGG
>NZ_JBFULH010000521.1:0-2913 GCF_056400445.1 Pseudomonas sp. P5_B2
CGCCGCCGAACGCAGCCTCGCAGGCTCGGCAGCTGCTACACGGTGAAACGGCCTGGCTACGGAATAAGAACAAGAGTGAAACGACAGAACGTTCGTAGCTCTAACCAATCGATTTTAAAGGAGTAACAACATGATTCCGGTGATCTTGTCAGGTGGTAGCGGCTCACGTCTTTGGCCGCTTTCTCGTAAGCAGTTCCCTAAGCAGTTCCTCGCCCTGACCGGCGAACACACGCTGTTCCAGCAAACCCTGGAACGCCTGGTGTTCGAAGGCATGGACACGCCGATTGTGGTGTGCAACAAGGACCACCGCTTCATCGTCAACGAGCAGTTGAGCAACCGCAAACTGGAAGCCCAGCGCATCATCATGGAGCCCTTCGGTCGCAACACCGCGCCGGCTGTGGCCTTGACCGCGATGATGCTGGTCRATGAAGGTCGCGACGAGCTGATGCTGGTGCTGCCGGCCGACCACGTGCTGGAAGACCAGAAAGCCCTGCAACGCGCCTTGGCCCTTGCCACCGTCGCGGCCGAAAACGGCGAAATGGTGCTGTTCGGCGTCCCGGCCACCAAACCGGAAACGGGCTACGGCTACATCAAGTCGACCAACGATTCGCTGCTGCCGGAAGGCGTCAGCCGCGTCTCGCACTTCGTCGAAAAACCTGACGTGAAACGCGCCACCGAGTACGTCGCGTCCGGCGGGTATTTCTGGAACAGCGGCATGTTCCTGTTCCGCGCCAGCCGCTTCCTCGAAGAACTGAAAAAGCACGACCCGGACATCTACGACACTTGCCTGCTGACGCTGGAACGCAGTGACCACGACAACGACACCATCACCCTGGACGAAGCCACGTTCGCCTGCTGCCCGGACAACTCCATCGACTATTCGGTGATGGAAAAAACCCAGCGCGCCTGCGTTGTACCGCTGACTGCCGGCTGGAGCGATGTCGGTTGCTGGTCGTCGCTGTGGGAAGTGAATGAAAAAGACGCCAACGGCAACGTCACCAAAGGCGACGTGATCATTCAGGACAGCAAAAACTGCATGATCCACGGCAACGGCAAGCTGGTGTCGGTGATCGGCCTGGAAAACATCGTGGTCGTCGAAACCAAAGACGCCATGATGATTGCGCACAAGGACAAGGTCCAAGGCGTGAAACAGATGGTCAACACCCTCAACGAACTGGGCCGCAGCGAAACTCAGAACCACTGCGAAGTCTATCGCCCTTGGGGTTCCTACGACTCGGTGGACATGGGCGGCCGCTTCCAGGTCAAGCACATCTCGGTCAAACCGGGTGCGTGCCTGTCGTTGCAAATGCACCACCATCGCGCCGAACACTGGATCGTGGTCAGCGGCACCGCCGAAGTGACCTGCGATGAGAACGTGTTCCTGCTGTGCGAGAACCAGTCGACCTACATCCCGATCGCGTCGGTCCACCGTTTGCGTAACCCGGGCAAGATTCCACTCGAGATCATCGAAGTGCAATCGGGTAGCTATCTGGGTGAAGACGATATCGAGCGGTTTGAAGATATCTACGGTCGCTCCACCCCGATCGAGCGCGGCGTGTCGGTGAAAACCATCGCGCAGTAAGCGTTCAGTAAAACAAGAAGCCCCCGTCCAGCCCGCTGCGTTCCCTATCCGCAGTGGGTTGGGCGGGGGCTTTTTTACGCGATCATGCTGCCCTCTTACCAACAGACGGCATGGTTGTTTTCTTATGCCATGTTTTAACTTTTATCGAGCCAGGAACTTTGATCTCGAGGCTTCCACCAAATGCATTATCAATACTATTAAGCAATGATTTCGAATCCATTCTTCCCACCTGAACCGCAGCAATTCCCGAGCTACCCAACAGCAGCGCCTTCAAATCCTTCAACCGCCCCTTTACCATCGGTACGGTTGCCAGATTTGCGGAATGCTTTGGGTCCAGTACGTCAGGGGAGGCAAAAAACTCGACATTATCGAAACCTGGCCCAAGCGCATCTTCCAGCGCTCTGTCATCCCCTAGATCGTATTCGGCGAAGTGAGTCATTGATTGAAGGAATTTTCGCTCATTGACTTCACCATCCACTGCCAGAAGAAAAAAGGTAAAAGCGCTGTTCCCTGCCTTCGTCCAGTCCTTCTCGTTGGTATTCCCCCCCTTTCCACCCAACGTTTTCACGTTTTTATGGACCAGCGAAAAGTTTGACGCTATCTCCATAAAGGGCGGCGTATCCCCTTTACTGCCAGAAACGGTGTAATGCCTCAAAGTGAAACGCTTGGTGCTGGTTTTTTCGAGCATTCCAGCAGGTGCCTTGTTATTTTTGAAGATCAATTTGTTGCCGGTGATATCGGCCATCATTTTGAAGGGAAGCTGTCTATCAACATCACTGTAGCCTTCCTTGTAAGCTTCAAAAATACCGCTAGCGGTGGTTAATGATGTTTTTGACTGAGGCTCTTCTCCCTGTTCGTCAAAAAACGTCAATGGGTTGTTACGAACCATTCGATAAAGATTGAGCCCGTCCACCTCGCCAGCGGGATCAGTATTAAGCCAGCGCTGTAACCAGGGTATGTAGAACCTCATCCCATAGTAATAAAGCCCCGTCGCATCACGCTCCTTACCCGAATAACGAATGGTTTTGTAGCCGACTTCAATTGCATCCGAACCGGCAAACCACGCGGTCTCACCGAAGGGATAAAAGATTTCGCGGCTGATGATTCGTCCGTCATCGGCCAATTCCACGGTGCAGGAGTTCAGGTGATCGGTCAGGGTGAAACGGTACTGATCGTTGAAGCCGGACGGCGGATCGCTTTCCCAGTGCAACACCCGGACAGTATTCAGACCGCACTGAGCGGTGATGACCTGCAGCGCCTCCCCGGTGCCACGGTCGGTGCGAAGTTCCAGCTGCGGCAAATAGCGAACTTCAGCGATCACGGTGCGGGCG
>NZ_JBFULH010000522.1:0-2912 GCF_056400445.1 Pseudomonas sp. P5_B2
GTGCACACCGGCCTTCAGCATATCGCGCATGTTGACTTGGGACATGATAGTTCCTTAATAAGTCGGGTTTGGCCTCCACGTATCCCAATGACCAACCAGCAGCATCAGCTGAAGGCACCCAGGTCATCGTGTCGACACGTGTGTGGATTTAAGCCTTTCGGGGTATCCCCGGAAAGCGGCGCATTTTATACCACAAGACTGCAAAAAACGGAACCCGGATTCTCAAAACCGGACACGCGTCTTTATTTGCCCCTTGGAATCGTTCAAGAATGCGCCAATCTATAAGGAGATGCGACGCACAGAGGCTCAGATTTGCGCTGATCGTCTGATAGAATCAGGTTTTTCAGGGCCGAGAAGATCGATCGCCCGTCACCCATTTCGTTTCAACAAGCGCCATTGAGCGCAGAGAGAGCCTGTATGACCGTCACCCTCAAAACCCCAGAGGACATCGCAAAAATGCGCATCGCCGGCAAACTGGCCGCCGATGTGCTGGAAATGATTGCCGAACATGTCAAACCGGGCATCACCACCGAAGAGCTGGATCGCATCTGCCACGACTATATTGTCAACGAGCAGCAAGCCATCCCCGCCCCGCTCAACTACAAGGGTTACCCGAAGTCGATCTGCACTTCGATCAACCACGTAGTCTGCCACGGCATTCCGAACGAGAAGCCGTTGAAAGATGGCGACACCCTGAACATCGACGTCACCGTCATCAAGGACGGTTACCATGGCGACACCAGCCGCATGTTCCACGTCGGCGCCGTGCCGGTCTGGGCCGAGCGCCTGTCGCAAGTGACCCAGGAATGCATGTACAAGGCGATTGAAATCGTCAAACCCGGCTGCCGCCTCGGCGACATCGGCGAAATCATCCAGAAGCACGCGGAAAAGAACGGCTTCTCGGTGGTTCGCGAGTTCTGCGGTCACGGCATCGGCAAGGTGTTCCACGAAGAGCCGCAAATCCTGCACTACGGCCGCGCCGGCACCGGCATGGAGCTGAAGGCAGGCATGACCTTCACCATTGAGCCGATGATCAACCAAGGCAAGGCCGACACCAAGGTGCTGGGCGATGGCTGGACCGCGATTACCAAGGACCGCAAGCTGTCGGCCCAGTGGGAGCACACCTTGCTGGTCACCGAAACCGGTTACGAGATCTTCACCTTGCGCGCCGACGATACCATCGCGCGCGTTTCGGCCTGATCCGACCCGCACCGCTCTCAGCCTTAATAGATAGACAGGAAAGCCAATCGATGCCGCAGGTGGATCCCGAACTCTTCGACCGCGGCCAGTTCCAGGCTGAACTGGCCCTGAAGGCAAGCCCGATCGCGGCCTTCAAGAAGGCGATCCGCCAGGCCCGCGAGGTGCTCGACGGACGCTTTCGCAGCGGCCGCGACATTCGCCGGCTGATAGAGGATCGCGCCTGGTTCGTCGATAACATCCTGCAAAAGGCCTGGGAGCAGTTCAACTGGAGCGAAGACGCCGACATCGCACTGGTCGCGGTCGGCGGCTATGGTCGCGGCGAGTTGCACCCGTATTCCGACATCGATTTGCTGATCCTTCTGGACAGCGCCGACCACGAAGTTTTCCGCGATTCCATCGAGCGTTTTCTGACGCTGCTGTGGGACATCGGCCTGGAAGTCGGTCAGAGCGTTCGCTCGGTGGACGAATGCGCCGTTGAGGCCCGTGCCGACCTGACGGTTGTCACCAACCTGATGGAAAGCCGTACCATCTGCGGCCCTGAGCGCTTGCGCCAGCGCATGCTGGACGTCACCAGCACCGCGCACATGTGGCCGAGCAAAGACTTCTTCCTGGCCAAGCGCGCCGAGCAAAAGGCCCGCCACCACAAATACAACGACACCGAATACAACCTGGAACCCAACGTCAAAGGCTCGCCCGGCGGCCTGCGGGATATCCAGACCATTCTGTGGGTGGCCCGGCGTGAATACGGCACGCTGAACCTGCGCGCACTGGCCGGCGAAGGTTTTCTGGTCGAGAGCGAAAACGCCCTCCTGGCTTCGTCCCAGGAATTTCTGTGGAAAGTCCGCTACGCATTGCACATGCTCGCCGGTCGCGCCGAGGATCGTTTGCTGTTCGATCATCAGCGCTCGATCGCCGGACTGCTGGGGTTCGTTGGCGATGACGCCAAGCAAGCCATCGAAAACTTCATGCAGCAGTACTACCGGGTGGTCATGAGCATTGCCCAGCTCAGCGACCTGATTATCCAGCACTTCGAAGAAGTCATTCTCGCCCCGGACGATGAAGCGCCGCCGCAGCCGATCAACTCGCGGTTCCAGTTGCATGACGGCTATATCGAGGCACGTAACGACAACGTATTCCGTCGCACGCCATTCGCCATGCTCGAAATCTTCGTGCTGATGGCTCAGCAGCCGGAAATCAAAGGYGTGCGCGCCGACACCATCCGATTGCTGCGAGAGTATCGTCATCTGATCGATGACGACTTCCGTAACGACATCCGTAACACCAGCCTGTTTATCGAACTGTTCAAGTGCAAGATCGGTATCCACCGCAACCTGCGCCGAATGAACCGTTACGGCATTCTCGGGCGCTACCTGCCGGAATTCGGCTTCATTGTCGGCCAAATGCAACACGACCTGTTCCACATCTATACGGTCGACGCTCACACCCTGAACCTGATCAAACACCTGCGTAAGTTGCAGTACACCCAGGCGTCAGAAAAATTCGCACTGGCCAGCAAGCTCATGGGCAAGCTGCCCAAACCTGAGCTGATTTACCTGGCCGGCCTGTACCACGATATCGGCAAAGGTCGGCATGGCGACCACTCGGAAATCGGCGCGGTGGATGCCGCAGCCTTTTGCCAGCGTCATCAGTTGCCGGTGTGGGACAGCCGCCTGATTGTCTGGCTGGTACAAAACCACTTGGTGATGTCGACC
>NZ_JBFULH010000523.1:0-2910 GCF_056400445.1 Pseudomonas sp. P5_B2
ATCAAGTACAGCGCATGCTCGGGAAACGCCTGCGAAAACGCGGCCAGGTTGCCAGACACATCCTCGGCGTTGCCACCAAAGTAGATCAGCGCGTTCGGGCCATCATGCGGCCGGATAGACACCTGCACCTGTGCGTCCTCGACAGTCAGCGTCAGAAGCGAAGCGGGTGTATCGACGGCATTGGGTTGCGGGAAGTAGATCAAGGCGCGCTGAAACACGAACAACGCCGCACACAGCGCCAGGTACAACGCGGCAATGATGACGATGGAAAACGCCAGGGTTCTGAACATTCGACTAACTTTAGTGGGCGACATGGAAGGCTCTGGAGTTGAGGACCGCTAACACGTCATCAGTGCCAGAGTTTAGTTCAACGCTAGCGAGGCACGCCGGGTTGGGCCACACAGGCAGATACGATGAGCCACACTGACGGATACACGCGTCGACAACTACTCACGCTGGCTGCCGGTGCTTCGGCGGTTTTCACCTTCGATCGGGCGTTTGCAACCTCTGCGCCGTCGACGGAAACAGGAGGCAAGACCATGCTGACCCGCGCCATTCCATCCAGCGCCGAGCCATTGCCCATCGTCGGGTTGGGCACGTATCGCGGCTTCGATGTCGAGCCTTCCAGCCCCGCCTACAAACAATTGCCGGAGGTTCTCAGCGCCTTGTTCAAGAAGGGCGGGACGGTCATCGACAGCTCGCCGATGTATGGCCGCGCCGAACAGACGACCGGTGAGTTGCTGTCGATTCACGAGCCACGCTCCCCGGCTTTTCTCGCCACCAAGGTCTGGACCAGCGGTCGCGAGGAGGGCATCGCGCAGATGGAGCAGTCCTTTCGCTTGCTGCAAACCGATCGCATCGACCTGATGCAGATCCATAACCTGCTGGACTGGAAAACCCATTTGCCGACGTTGCGCCAATGGAAGGAACAAGGGCGCATTCGCTACATCGGTATCACGCATTACACGGCGTCGGCCTACGACGAAGTGGAAGCGCTGCTCAAGGCCGAACCGTTGGATTTTTTGCAGATCAACTATGCCCTGGACGATCGCGGTGTCGAGAAACGCATCTTGCCGCTGTGTCGCGAGCGCGGCGTGGCGGTGATCTGCAACCGGCCCTTCGGTGGCGGTGGTTTGCTCGCACGATTGAAGGGCAAGCCTCTGCCAGGCTGGGCCGCGCAAGTGGGGGTCAACAGTTGGGCGCAACTGGCGTTGAAGTTCCTGTTGTCCCATTCGGCGGTGACCTGCGTGATCCCTGGCACCGGCAATCCGCGTTACATGGCGGACAATGCCGGCGCCGGTTTTGGGCCTATGCTCACGGGGGCGCAGCGCGAACAGTTGATCGATATCGTGCGTTAGGTGCGCGGGTAAAACCGTTGCGGGATGTCTTGCGCAAACGGATAGAGCGGGAAGTAAGGCCTGGCTTCGTCGATCACCTGTTGTACCGACGGCCTGTTCATCAGTTGTTCGAAATAAGCGTTCAAGTGGACCTGCTCCTCAGGAATCTGCTCCAGCGTACTGGCATAGAAAAGTGCCGGGGCAGCGGCGCAATCGGCCAGGCTGAACTCGTCGCTGGCCAGCCAGGTGCCATTCACCAGTTGACGGTCGAGCATGCCGTAGACGGTCTGGAGTGTGGAGCGCTGTTGGGTCAGATTGCCGTTTGCAGTGATGATGCGATCCAGGACAATGTGTTGCAGTGGGGTCTGAAGATAGTTGTCGCAGATCCGGTCCCACAGACGGACCTCTAACGCAGTGTCCCAATTCCCCGGAATCAAGCGGTTTTGCCCGGCAAAATAGTGATCCAGGTACTCAATGATGATCGTGGATTCCGCCACATCGAACTGAGCCGTGTGATCGCGGAAGACCGGGAATTTGCCGATTGGCCATAGCGCCTGCAACTCTGCTTTCTCTTCAGCATTGCCCAGATCAATGATCCGTTTTTCGAAGTCGACCCCGTGCTCATAGAGCGCGATGAGCACTTTGTGGCAGTACGACGACAGTGGATGGTAATAAAGCGTCAGTGACATGTTCAGCTCCTCCAATGAAGTGGCCTCCCTCAGCATAGTCGCCGTCCGCGACGGTCCGAATGGCGGTGCTAGACTTTTGAGGTTGAGCCCTCACCTGCAGTGTGAGGACGATAAAGCTGGAGGTATGTCATGGCTGTTCATTCGCTGGACAGGGAGCACATCAGCGTTGTCATTCGCAATTATGTAGAAGGGATGGTGTTCGCCGATGAAGTGCTGCTGCGGCATGCATTTCATCCCGCTTGTCGCATCATTGGTCACTACCATCGCGAGCTGGAATGGTTATCGCTGGATGAGTTTATCAGCGCAATCAAGGCCGAAGGGCCGGCGCCCAAAGAGGTCAAACCGTTCTGGGAAACAATCAGCGTCGATATCACCGGCGATGCCGCTGCCGTCAAAGTGATGGACGACTACGTTGGCATGCGCTTCACGGATTATTTGTCATTACTGAAAATCAACGAGCGCTGGATGATCGTTAACAAACTCTACTTCTTCCACGAGTAAAACTGCTGCCTGGGAGCCAACGACTCCCAGGCAGCGTTTTTCGCTTAGCGGCGGTCCAGCCACACGGTTTGCGCATTGCAGAACTCGCGGACCCCGAAGTGCGACAGCTCACGGCCAAAACCGCTTTTCTTCACGCCGCCGAAGGTCACGCGCGGATCGGACGCGCAGTAGCCATTGATGAACACACCACCGGTTTCCAGTTCGCCGGCCATCTGTTGGGCGAGCGCGACATTGCCTGAGTAAATGGTTGCAGCCAGGCCGAACTCACTGTCATTGGCCAGCGCCAGTGCATGCGCAGCATCCCGCGCCGTGATGATCGACGCGACCGGGCCAAACAATTCCTGTTTGAACGAGGTCATCTGATCGGTGACATCGGTAAACAC
>NZ_JBFULH010000524.1:0-2902 GCF_056400445.1 Pseudomonas sp. P5_B2
AGGCACATCACCGCCTGCCTATCGTCCATCTTGATCGCCGCCAGGCATCCTGGTCTTGAAGGCCAGCACATCTCGATTCTTGTCGTTCTGGACGATTGTTCGGACAACACCGGCCAATTGGTTTCGGGGCAAAACGTAGCGAAACTGGACGTGTCATTTCAGAACGTGGGGAAGGCCAGAGCCACTGGCGCAGAGGCGTTACTCAATGCCGGAGCGCAGTGGCTTGCGTTCACAGATGCCGATACTGTCGTTCCGTACGATTGGCTTGCCCGCCAGATCGAGTTCAAAGCGGATGCGGTATGTGGAACGGTTGAAGTCGACAGTTGGGCAGAACATGGTGACCAGGTGCGTTCCAGGTATCTTGAGTTGTACCAGTTCATCGAAAATCATCGCCATATCCACGGCGCCAATCTCGGGCTTAGCGCCGAGGCTTACCGGAGCGCCGGAGGCTTTCAGCATCTTGCCGCACACGAGGACGTGCACCTGATAGCTGATCTTGAGAGGGTGGGCGCGCGTATCGTTTGGACGGCGACGAACCCGGTGGTCACCAGCGCACGCCGGGATTTCAAGTGTCGAGGCGGGTTTGGCGAATATTTGACCGCCCTCGGCGCTTCACTCGGACTGCCCACACTCAACCCGCTAGTGAGCGCTGGCGTTGCTCCTTGAGTGGCCGCGTATGGCGGAGGAAGACTTGATCTCTAGTTCTACTGACCGTCCAAGTTCTTTTTAAACCCGCGCAAGTTCATGAGGAACAGGCAAACCTGCAAAACAATCAGCGCGTAGGCATGCGCGTAGACACCCCAAATCACCCACAGCACATTGCTTAGACTGAAACATACAAACCCCATCATTCGCCTTTCGGGTCGCTGAGATCCGATCAGCCACGCGGCCAGTACGGTGACAAGCATCGCCGGCCATTGAACCCAATCAAGATCGGCCAAACGCTTTCCCTCGTTTTGAATTGAATTATTCATCCGACTCCCTCAAAAAAAGAGAGGCCTGCCGTTGCAAATAATTCAATATTTTCGACGCGCTACCTGTCGATTAACCGCTCGTCACTCTCACTCATCAATTGTTTGAACATCCGTTCATTTCTTCCTGACAGATAAGTCTGAGCAGACGAAATTTCCGTTCGTTTTGCTAATGGGAGAACCACATGAAAGCCATCGTTTATAACGGCCCGCGTGACGTGAGCGTGCAGAATGTCGCCGATGCCAAAATTGAAAAACCCACAGACGTTCTGGTTCGAATTACCACGACCAACATCTGCGGTTCAGACCTGCACATGTACGAAGGGCGTACATCAATGGAGACAGGACGTGTATTTGGGCACGAGAACCTCGGTGAGGTTATCGAGGTCGGCGCAGGCGTCGACCGAGTCAAGGTGGGGGATCGCGTTTGCCTGCCGTTCAACATCGGCTGTGGCTTCTGCGAAAACTGCGAGAAGGGCCTGACCGGTTTTTGTCTGACAGCCAACCCCGGAAGTGCAGGGGCTGCTTATGGATTTGCAGAGATGGGCCCCTATCAAGGCGGCCAGGCTGAATTGCTCCGCGTACCTTACGCAGACTTCAACTGCCTGGTGTTACCCGAGGACGCGCAAGAGCGTGAGGACGACTACGTCATGCTGTCCGATATTTTTCCAACGGGTTGGCACGCCACGGAGCTGGCCGGTCTTTTACCGGGGGAAAGCATAGCCATTTACGGTGCCGGCCCGGTCGGCCTGATGGCCGCTCACTCGGCAATGATCAAAGGCGCTTCTCAGGTATTCGTGATCGACAACCAACCTGACCGATTGAAGCTGGCTGCTCAAATGGGCGCCACGCCAATCAACTCGCTGGAGCAGGAAGCGGTGGATCAGATTCTCAATCTGACTCATGGCAAGGGCACTGATCGCGGTTGTGAATGCGTGGGCTATCAGTGCTGCGACCGTCATGGCCACGAAGCCAACCACTTGACCATGAACAACCTCGTCGCATCGACCAAGGCTACCGGTGGGATCGGTGTCGTAGGCGTATTTGTGCCGGAAGATCCGGGTGCCAAAAGTGACCTCGCGAAGCAAGGCAAAATGGCCTTCGACTTCGGGGCTTTCTGGTTCAAGGGGCAGCAGATCCGAACCGGGCAAGCCAACGTCAAAGTCTACAACCGCCGCCTGGCTGAACTCATCCACCACGGTCGTGCCAACCCCGCGCAAATCATCTCGCATCGGCTGAAACTGACTGAAGGGCCTGACGCCTACAAGCACTTCGACGCTCGGGACAATGGCTGGACAAAAGTTGTGCTCAAACCGGCAGCTTGAAGTCGATAAACCCAATGCCTGCGTCAGCTTCGCAAAAGGCGGCGCAGTTGGATAAGCGTGGTAGCTGTCTACAAAACTAAAAACGGGTGACCTCAATGAATTGTCTGATCTGTGTCGGTGTTGCGCAGCGCATTGAATGTGAGGGCCCTTGGGAAGAGAGGGATTGTCCGGAGTGTGGTCGCTACCGCGTGTCTGACGAACTCATCTTGGCCTTGATGGATCAGGGCCAGATTTTCGATGTCGCAAAAACCAGGGGATGGCTGGATGACCGGCGCACAGTAGCTACTATTCCTTCCATTGAGATGCACGAAGCGCTACTGGTGCATTGAGTGATTCAAGATCGGAAGAAACAGCAGATGCCAGACTTTGCTTTCGCTTGTCGCGGGATTCCCAGTTTGTAGAGAGGCACCGATGCCCAAAATCATCAGCGCCAGGGATCTGCAAATAAGCCTCGATGACGCGAACGAAGAGGGCTTGTTCAAGTGGTTGATTGCCAGCTTTCTGATGGGCAAACGAATTCAAGGAGCAATTGCCGCAAAGGCTTACCAGGTCATCGTCGAAAAACACCAACGTGATACGCCACGAAAGCTTGCCCGGTGCACGCAT
>NZ_JBFULH010000525.1:0-2902 GCF_056400445.1 Pseudomonas sp. P5_B2
CTGAATCGATGCCCGTCGAACAATCCAATACAGTCCGAAGTAAAGGAGCAGACCGCCTACCGCCGTAGTCAGCCAGATTACCCAGTGGCCACGATTGAGCCGCTCGCTTAGATCGGCCGGCTCCTTGTAAGTTTCCACCACTGCCAGCGTATTCCCCAAATCATCTAGCAGGGGGATGTAGCTCTCGATGAAGAACATTTTGGGAGCGAGCAAAAACTGCTGCTCGGGACGGCGTTCATCCGCAAGGCTGTATTTGGTAGAAACCCGGTCTTTCGAGTTGAATGCCGCTTCAAGCGCCGGGTCGTTCAGATATTYTTGTCCGATAAGCTGCGGATTGGTCGACCACATCACTGTCCGAAGAGGGGAGTAGATGTTAATCAGCAGTGAGTCCGGGAGGTGAGCAAGATGGTCGAGGAACTCGGCGCGGGCACGGTGCCTGTTCTGTGATATTTCGTCCGACATTCCATATTGGGCTGGTGCCAGGACTTCGCCCATCCGCATCCCGGCCAACTCGTGGTGACGTATCTCACCCAAGGCAATGGTCTGGATAAATTGCGCTGACAACAGGGCGTCGCGCTCCAGGCTTTCGATAACCAGGAAACGGGTCGACACTGAACCCAGCCCGATAGCTATCGTGCTGATCAGAACGAAGCTGACGATCGAAAACCATCGCAAGAGGCTGGGTGGATTGATTGGCGCAATTGAGTCGGCTGTGCCCCGTTCCAGGTGTCTGACAAAGGCTGAAATTGGTTGAATGCGGCGTGTCATAGGCATGCGGCTTATCCCGATTTTAGCTGCTCGAACCACTTATCAGTTCCAGGTAAATACCGAGCATTCTCTGTGCCAAAAAACCAGGACCGACATAACGTCGGTAGGACAACCCGTAATCGTTCTGTTTGTGCCTGCAACGGACTAAATCGAATTTCCTGGCCGCATGCGAGAAAGCGCATGTCTGGGGATATAGCGCCAACTTTGGGGATAATTCCCCTGTACATCTCCCGCTGTGGCGAGGATTTAACTGCTCGCCACAGTGGGTCGTGCTTACTCCTTCAACTCAACCTTATCCARSGCCTGATTCACCGCCAATTCCCCCARCATCACCACYTGSGTAATCCCCARCAGRGTCTTGCGGTGTGAGTTCTCCAAYARCGCCGCRAAATTGCTGAGCATRGTGGTGGCCGAWCCCAGKGATTCGCTGGCGTTGGCCAGCAGGGATTCGGTGTCGTACTTSGGGTTGGCRAGGAACATGGGTTCGGGTTCRTGGGTRCTGGCCATTATTTGGGCACTCGGGTTGAGGTAATGGTCGAGTGCGCGTTCGGCCGCTTCGTGGAATTTTTTGGAATCAAGGGATTCGTAGGGCGATGCCGGATCGGTGTCCGGTGGGTTGGGTGTTGGTTTGATCATAGATGAAACTCCGATGCTACCTAAATGGAGCCATCACCATCTCGCTACCAAACGGAGGGTGGCGGCCATGCGAAGGTTGGTAGACCGGGCATCGGAACCGGCGCCCCCGAAGGAGCCCTGCGCATGGCCACCATGGGAACTCAGTCCTGAAAAAGGACCGCCGAAGGTGACGATATGCGTCGATGCTGCGGGTCTACCAAACCCGATCACTGTTTTTCAGTGACCCAGCCACGATAGAACCCGTGCCCTAGACGCACAAGCCGGCGGATTCTGTCTTACCCGTAGGCGATGACGCAAGGCGTTGTAGCCTTTGGCTGGTAACAAGCGGCTTCGTTTAAACAGGCAGGGTTTATGTTGTTTAAGTACCAGTGAAACAGAGGCCGTCAGTCAAACGAAATCCATGTAGGAGCGAGCTTGCTCCTACAGTGGGTTGTGTTTTATCTGATGGGTATTCGCAGCTGTGCCGGGCTCACTCCAAGGCGTTGCCTGAATGTGGTCGCCATGTGCGCCTGGGAGTTGAAACCGCAGGTGTGGGCGATTTCCGCCAAGCTGGCTGTCGAATCGCGCATCAGTGCACGGGCCTTGGCCAGGCGTCGGTCGATCAGGTAACTGTGCGGGCTTTTGCCTGTCGCGTTTTTGAATGCTCGAATGAAATAGCCTTCGGACAATCCCAGTAACCCCGCCATCGCCTGTAAACCCAACTGGCCGTCGAGGCCCGCATCAATGAACTCATCGAGCAGACGCATCCGGCTGGCGGTTATAGAGCCTTGGGGCGGTGCCGACAATGCTTCGTTGTCCTGCGCCCGTTCAGCCAATGCGAGTGCCCAGGTCTCCCAATCGTCCTGTACAGAGGCTTGTAAAAGTGCGGCGCGCATGCGAAGCGCCAAGGTAATGGCTTGTTGATCAATGCGATTGTTGAAGGCCCGGTCGCCTTTCAACGCAACACCGTCGGTGCGCGAGACCTGCAGGTATTCACCGCCCTTGGGTGACTCGGACAGCACGTCACAACCTGCAGGGACGAACGCCAGGCCGTTGGGCGTGGCATCGAAGGGATGCACTCGGTCGCTGCCGATAGCGTGCAGACCTCGCTGGCTATCGAAGGCAAAGCCAATCGTCGCCTGGGTGGCGACATATCGGGTCGCATAAGCAGCGCCGGGCAGCAACTCGATCACCCATGGCCCGGCCTCGACCCGACGGACCGGTTCAGGGAGGAGAGGGGGCAGGACGCGGTTTCGATGGCTCATGAGCACCATAGTAATAAAGAGGTGACGCAAAAGTCAGGTCAGTTTTCTGAAAGCCGGCGTGAGGCGTCCGTGTCTAGACTGGGCAAAACCTATGGGAGACGAATCATGCACTCAATAACCCGCGACGATATCGAACAAGCCGCTCGCCACGTCTACCAGGTAATGCCTGCCACCGCCCAGTACGCGTGGCCCCTGCTGGCCGAGCGGTTGGGCTGCACGGTGTGGGTCAAGCACGAAAACCACACACCTACCGG
>NZ_JBFULH010000526.1:0-2896 GCF_056400445.1 Pseudomonas sp. P5_B2
TGCGGTCAAATGTGGGAGCGGGCTTGCTCGCGAAGGCGTCATCAGCAACACCACAAATTACTTGGCAGTCATCTCAGCCACTTTCACCACCGAAGGCTTCAACACCAACCACAACGCCGCCGCAATCAACATCCCGCCATAGACATGCGCCATGGACAACGGCTCATCCAGTAACAACGCCCCCCACAACACCCCGAACGGCGGGATCAGGAAGGTCGTGGTCATCGACCTCACCGGCCCGATCGAGCTGAGCAAACGGAAATAAATGATATACGCCAGTGCGGTACACACTAACCCCAACCCCAGCAACGACAACCAGACATTCCAGCCACCCCAACTCGCCGGCGGTTGGCTGATCACGCTGTAGCCGAACAGCGGCAGCAGAAACAACGTCGCCCCCAACATGCTGCCCAGCGCAGACAAACGGCTGTCGAGACCACCGGCCTGATCCAGCCAGCGACGGGCGAGGAAACCGGCGAAGCCATAGCACGTGGTGGCAAGCAGGCAGGCGAGGGCGCCCATCAGCAGTTGCAGGTCGAACGCGACCGGGCCCGCACGGGTCAGGACACCAACACCCAACAATCCGAGGAAAACCCCGCCGAGCTTGGCGGCGGTGAGTCGTTCATGAAAGAACAACCCGCCGATGAGCACGCCCATCAGTGGCGTCGTCGCGTTAAAGATTGCCGAGTACCCGGCCGGCAGCACTTGGGCGGCCACCGAATAGAGCGTCGCTGGAATCCCGGAGTTGATCACCCCAAGCAGCATCACGGTCTTGAGTTTGCCTTTGAAATCCCAGCTGATGCGCATCAATCCGAGAATCACCAGCAGGCCGGCGGCGGCAATCGACACACGGAAAAAAGCCGTGGGGACGGTGCCAATCACAGGGGCGATGATGCGCATGAACAGAAAACTCGCCCCCCAAATGGCCGCCAGCGACAGTAAACGGACGATATCGACGGGACTCACGGTGCACTCCTTCCTTGATGGGGACGAGAGTGTTGCCGAGGGCCTGATCGATGGCAACCGAAAAACGGGCAAATAACTTCAGCGCAAAATTACGCTTCTCCTGCACCCGGTTCACTGGCTAAGCTCAGGGCTCACGAATTCCCGCAGAGGTCTCACCATGCCGCAGCAATGGCCAGCCGCCGATATCTCCCGAATGATCCTCGATGGCTTTGACGATTACCGCGAGCATTTCCGGCAGATCACCGACGGTGCCCGGGCGCGTTTCGAGCAGGCCCAGTGGCAGGACACGCAAGTCGCGTCGGCTGCGCGGATCAACCTCTATGAAGAAAAAGTCAGCGAAACGGTGGAACGGCTACGGGTCGCTTTCGACAGCGACACGCTGGATGTCAGCTGCTGGCCGCTGGTCAAAAGCGCGTACATCAAGCTGATCGACCTGCGCTTTGACGATGAACTGTCCGAGACTTGGTACAACTCGATTTTCTGCGGTTTGTTCAGCCATGACCTCATCAGCGACGGCTGCATGTTCATCCACACCACACGCCCGAGCCTGCGCCGGGCCCGCGCAGCACAAACCCGCACGTACAAACCGCAGGGGCATTTGTCCGACATGCTCGCGAGCATTTTTGCCGACTACCGCTTCAGCGAGGATTACGCCGATCTGGCCGGCGACTTGAGCCGCCTCGAAGCGCAACTGCGCGAGAACCTGCCGGACTGGGTGTGCAAAGACCCGGAGTTGCGCGTCGAGCTGTTTTCCTCGGTGCTGTATCGCAATAAAGGGGCGTATCTGGTTGGGCGCATCTACACCCACGACGAACAGTGGCCGTTGGTGATTCCGCTGCTGCACCGCGAAGGTCGCGGGATTCAGATCGATGCGCTGATTACCGATGAAGCGGACGTGTCGATCATCTTCTCGTTCACCCGTTCGTATTTCATGGTCGATGTGCCGGTGCCGGCGGAGTTCATCGGTTTCCTCAAGCGCATCCTGCCGGGCAAACACATCGCCGAGCTGTACACCTCGATCGGTTTCTACAAACACGGCAAATCCGAGTTCTACCGGGCGCTGATCAATCACCTGGCCAACACCGACGACCAGTTCATCATGGCCCCCGGTGTACGCGGCATGGTCATGAGCGTGTTTACCCTGCCGGGTTTCAACACCGTGTTCAAGATCATCAAGGACCGTTTCTCGCCATCGAAAAACGTCGACCGCGCCACGGTGATCGAGAAATACCGTCTGGTAAAAAGCGTCGACCGCGTCGGGCGCATGGCCGATACCCAGGAGTTCGCCGATTTCCGTTTTCCGTTGAGCAAATTCGACCCGGCGTGCCTGGAAGAACTGCTCGAAGTGGCCGCATCCACGGTATCGGTGGAAGGCGACACCGTGCTGATCCGCCACTGCTGGACCGAACGGCGGATGACGCCGCTGAACCTGTACCTGGAAAACGCCAACGACGCGCAGGTGCATGAGGCACTGGAAGATTACGGCTTGGCGATCAAGCAACTGGCGGCGGCGAATATCTTTCCCGGTGACATGTTGCTGAAAAACTTCGGCGTCACCCGCCACGGTCGCGTGGTGTTTTATGACTATGACGAGATCTGCTTCCTGACCGAGGCCAACTTCCGCCACATCCCGCAACCGCGCACGCCGGAAGACGAGATGGCGTCGGAACCTTGGTATTCGATCGGGCCGCTGGATGTGTTCCCTGAGGAGTTTCCACCGTTTTTGTTTGCCGACTCCGGACAGCGCAAGTTGTTTGATCAACTGCATGGCGAGTTGTACAACGCCGATTACTGGAAAAGCCTGCAGGAAGCCATTCGGGCGGGCAAAGTGATCGACGTGTTCCCGTATCGGCGCAAAGGCCTCGATAACGAATAGTCGGCTCGCATGCTCCCGTAGCAGCTGTCGAGCCCCAGCGAGGCTGCGTTCGGC
>NZ_JBFULH010000527.1:0-2888 GCF_056400445.1 Pseudomonas sp. P5_B2
TCCCCCGACACCAGTGGAACCGTCGCCGTCGCGCGGGTGTCTAGCCTAAACAGCGTCTGTTCAGAACGCGGCCAACGAGGACACCCCGTGAATATTTTCGAAGCCTTGCGTGAAAGCCACGAGCGTCAACGCAGCTATGCCAAAGCGCTGATCAAAACCAGTGGTGACACCCCGGAACGGGTCGAAGCTTACAAGCAGCTCAAGTCCGAACTTCAGGCCCATGAAACCGCCGAGGAACGCCATTTCTACATTCCGCTGATGGAGTTCGACAATGGCGTCGACCTGAGCCGCCACGCCATCGCCGAACACCACGAGATGGACGAAATGATGGAGGAGCTGGACGAGACCGAGATGTCCAGCCCGGCGTGGCTGGCGACTGCGAAAAAGTTGTCCGAGAAGGTCCATCACCACTTGGAAGAGGAAGAGCAGAAGTTCTTCCAGATGGCTGGCAAGCTGCTCGATGACAAACAGAAAGAGACACTCGCCGGCCAGTATGAAAAAGAATACAAGGCGCAGCTCTCCTGAGCCTAAGGAACGACACAATCCTGTAGCAGCTGGCGAAGCCTGCGTCCGGCTGCGAAGCAGTCGTGAAATCAGGCGATGCGGTGTTTCAGGAAGACTGAAAACTCAGGTTTTACGACTGCTGCGCAGCCGGACGCAGGCTTCGCCGGCTGCTACAAGTTACGCATCATGGAATGCCGGGCTTTTTCGTTTTCGCCTACCATGGGCGCTTTGACGAAAAAAGGATGCTGTCATGGCGAATACAGCCGAACGGGTCAACATCATCGAATCCCAGGTGTTGTCCCACGACTGGTACCTGCTGAAGAAAATTACCTTCGACTATCAGCGCAACAACGGCGACTGGCAGCGCCAGACCCGCGAGGTCTACGACCGGGGCAATGGCGTGGCGATTCTGTTGTTCAACCGCGAAAAGAGAACCATCGTGCTGACGCGCCAATTTCGCCTGCCCGTGTTCGTCAACGGTCACGATGGTTTGCTGATCGAAGTGGCGGCCGGCTTGCTTGAAGGGGCTGATCCCGAAGAACGCATCCGCGCCGAAGCCGAGGAAGAAACCGGGTACCGCGTGCACCATGTGCAGAAGGTGTTCGAGTCGTACATGAGCCCCGGCTCGGTCACCGAAAAGCTGCACTTCTTCATCGCTGAATATGACGCTGGATTGAAAGTCAGCGAGGGCGGCGGGCTGGAGGAAGAGACCGAAGAACTGGAGGTGCTGGAATGGGCCTTCGACGAGGCACTTGAGGCGTTTTATCGCGGTGAGATCTGCGACGCCAAGACCATCATGCTCCTGCAATATGCGGCGATAAAGGACATTTTCACCTGAACGACACTTTCCCTGTAGCAGCTGACGAGCTCCGCGAGGCTGCGTTTGATGCGGGCCGCGGCCGTGGATGTGGGCAGCGCGTTGCATCAGCTAGATCGAGTGCGCTCCGAATACGACGGCTTCGCCGCCGAACGCAGCCTCGCAGGCTCGGCAGCTGCTACAGGTGTTCCGGTCAGTCAGAACAGATCGCCCATCCTGCTGGCGCCTGACCACTCGCAGCCTTCAAGCGTCAGCAACCGCTCCTTCGCCTCAAGCCCGCCGGCAAACCCGGTGAGCTTGCCCGAGGCACCGATCACTCGATGGCAGGGCGCAACAATCGAAATCGGGTTCTTGCCATTCGCCGCGCCCACCGCTCGAACAGCGCTCGGATTACCGATCTGCCGGGCAATCTGGCTATAGCTGCGTGTCTCTCCGAACGGGATGGTCAGCAGCGCTTGCCACACCTTTTTCTGAAAGTCCGTGCCGGCAAAATCCAGTTCCAATTCGAAGCGATCTCGCGTGCCGGCAAAGTATTCCTGCAACTGCCGAACGGCGCTCACCAGGATCGGATTGTCCGCAGCTTCATGCATCGGGCCAAGCCGCACCCGGTTCGGCTTGTCGTTTTCCCAGAGGATGGCCGCCAGTCTTGCGTCTTTCGCCACCAGCTTCAATTCGCCGACCGGAGACGCCAGGGTGGTGAAGGTGTAGGTCATGCTGGCGGACTCCGCAGAAGGGCTGAACAGAGGCTCAGCATACTGCCTCGACGGGGAGGCGCAATACGCAATCGCGACCATACTTGCTTGTGCTTTTGAACCGCTCACTCTGTGTTTGACAGAGCCTGAAAACAAAAAAAGAGACCGACTCATGAAGTACGAACCTTTTGCCAAATCGCTCATCGCGACTTCCTTGGCTTTAAGCTGCCTTGCCGCGCACGCGGCCTCTGTGGCCCCCGTCGCGGCCGAAAACGGCATGGTGGTCACGGCCCAGCATCTGGCCTCCCAGGTGGGGGTCGATGTGCTCAAGAACGGCGGCAACGCCGTCGATGCCGCTGTCGCGGTGGGTTACGCGCTGGCGGTGGTGTACCCCGCAGCGGGGAACCTGGGCGGCGGCGGTTTCATGACCATCCAGCTGGCGGATGGGCGCAAAACCTTTCTCGACTTCCGTGAAAAAGCCCCGCTGGCCGCCACCGCTAACATGTACCTCGATAAAGAAGGCAATGTCGTCCCAGACCTCAGTACCCGTGGCCACCTGGCCGTCGGCGTGCCGGGGACCGTGTCCGGCATGGAACTGGCCCTGAGCAAGTACGGCACCAAACCGCGCAAGGAAGTGATCGCCCCGGCGATCAAGCTGGCTGAAGACGGGTTTGTGCTGGAGCAGGGCGATGTCGATTTGCTGGACTACGCCACCGACGTGTTCAAGAAAGACATCAAGGACTCGGGCGCGATTTTCCTGAGCAACGGCGAGCCGATGCAGGTCGGGCAAAAACTGGTGCAGAAGGATCTGGGCAAGACCCTGAAGGAAAGTTCCGAGAAGGGCGCCGATGGCTTCTATAAAGGCTGGGTCGCCG
>NZ_JBFULH010000528.1:0-2881 GCF_056400445.1 Pseudomonas sp. P5_B2
CCAGTTCAGTTCCAGTCGTCGTATAAAGCCCCTTGTTCAATCGTTAGGCACCTTCCTATAATCGGGACGCTTACCCAAGCCCCGCGTCACTCCAGTGCTACCCGCACTCCGCTGCAAAACCCACATCCCTGGGTGTTCGACCATAAAAAAAATCGCTCCACTGGGGCACATGACTGTCAGGGATAACCGCATGACGACCAGCACGACTTATACCGAAACCACGTCCGCACAACCGACGAACTCCGCCACCCGGGTGGCCACAGCGAGTTTCATCGGCACCGCCATCGAGTTTTACGACTTCTACGTCTACGCCACCGCAGCAGCGTTGGTGATCGGGCCGGTGTTCTTTCCGCAGACCTCCGGCACCGCTCAAATGTTGTCGGCGTTCCTCACTTTCGGCATCGCCTTTCTTGCTCGACCGCTGGGTTCAGCACTTTTCGGCCACTTTGGTGACCGCATCGGGCGAAAATCGACACTTGTCGCCTCGCTGCTGCTGATGGGCGTCTGCACCACATTGATCGGCGTATTGCCGGGTTACGACAGCATTGGCGCCTGGGCGCCGATCCTGCTTTGTGTGCTGCGCTTCGGCCAGGGCCTGGGGCTGGGTGGCGAATGGGGAGGCGCGGCGCTGTTGGCCACGGAGAACGCCCCCAAAGGCAAACGCGCCTGGTTCGGCATGTTCCCGCAGCTTGGCCCTTCGATCGGTTTTCTGGCGGCGAATGGTCTGTTCCTGACCCTCGCAATGACACTGAATGACGAACAATTCCGCTCGTGGGGCTGGCGGATACCGTTTCTGCTCAGTGCCGTACTGGTGATGGTCGGCCTGTATGTTCGATTGAAGCTCCACGAAACCCCGGTATTCGCCAATGCGATGGCCCGTCAAGAACGGGTGAAAATCCCGCTGGTCGAACTGCTCAGCCAGTACTGGGCTCCGATGCTTTTGGGCGCAGGGTCGATGGTAGTGTGCTACGCGCTGTTCTACATCTCTACCGTGTTTTCGCTGAGTTATGGCGTGTCGACCCTCGGCTATACCCGGGAAACCTTCCTTGCTTTATTGTGCTTCGCCGTGCTGTTCATGGCTGCAGCTACACCACTGTCGGCGTGGGCCAGCGACCGTTACGGGCGCAAACCGGTGCTGATCATCGGTGGCGTGCTGGCGATTCTGTCCGGATTCTTGATGGAACCGCTACTGACCCAAGGTTCGACCTGGGGCGTGGCGTTGTTCCTGTGCATCGAATTGTTTCTGATGGGCGTAACGTTTGCGCCGATGGGTGCATTGCTGCCTGAACTGTTTCCGACTCACGTTCGCTATACCGGAGCCTCGGCTGCGTACAACCTGGGTGGGATCGTCGGTGCCTCGGCGGCGCCGTTCTTCGCGCAGAAGCTGGTGGCGATGGGCGGTCTGAGTTATGTCGGCGGGTATGTGTCGGCGGCGGCGGTGCTGAGTTTGATTGCGGTGCTGTGCCTGAAAGAGACACGGCATAACGATCTGAATCGGGTGGCCTGACAGACCGCTATCGCGGGCAAGCCCGCGCCCACAGGAGACCGCGTTCTGTCATAAAGAATGCGGTCCCTGTTGGAGCCGGGCTTGCCCGCGATGCTTTTAAAGCTCTACTACGACAGCCTGCGCAGCGCGAGTAGCCTTGGCACGAGCCAATTCAATCGATTCATCCCGCGCCAACGCTACACCCATCCGGCGCTGACCATTCACTTCTGGCTTGCCAAACAAACGCAACGCCGTGTCCGGCTCGCTCAACGCAGCACCCAGGTTGGCGAAAGCGGTCTGGGTCGACTGCCCTTCCACCAGAATCACCGCTGAAGCCGAAGGCCCGAACTGACGGATCAACGGGATCGGCAGGCCCAGAATCGCCCGCGCGTGCAACGCGAATTGCGACAGATCCTGGGAAATCAGGGTCACCAGGCCGGTGTCATGCGGGCGCGGCGAGACTTCGCTGAACCACACCTGGTCGCCTTTGATGAACAACTCGACGCCAAACAGACCACGACCGCCCAACGCCTCGGTGACGGCTTTGGCTACGCGCTCGGACTCAGCCAAGGCTATCGGGCTCATGGCTTGTGGTTGCCAGGATTCCTGATAGTCACCCTTCTCCTGACGGTGACCGACCGGCGCGCAGAACGTGGTGCCACCGACGTGACGCACGGTCAGCAGGGTGATCTCGTAGTCGAAGTCGATGAAGCCTTCAACGATCACGCGGCCTTTGCCGGCGCGACCGCCTTCTTGCGCGTAGTCCCACGCGGTTTTGACGTCATCGGCGCTGCGCAACAGGCTCTGGCCTTTGCCCGAGGAGCTCATCACCGGCTTGACCACGCACGGGAAGCCGAGATCTTCGACGGCTTTGCTGTAATCCTCGAAAGTATCGGCGAAGTGGTACGGCGAGGTTGGCAGATCCAGTTCTTCGGCCGCCAGGCGACGGATGCCTTCGCGGTTCATGGTCAGCTGTGCAGCACGCGCAGTCGGGATCACGGTGAAGCCTTCGGCTTCCAGTTCGACCAGGGTGGCGGTCGCGATGGCTTCGATTTCCGGCACGATGAAGTGCGGCTTCTCGGCTTCGATCACTGCACGCAGGGCGGCGCCGTCGAGCATGTTGATCACGTGGCTGCGATGGGCGACCTGCATGGCCGGGGCGTTGGCGTAACGATCCACGGCAATCACTTCAACGCCCAGGCGTTGCAGTTCGATCACCACTTCCTTGCCCAACTCACCACAGCCACACAGCAATACGCGGGTCGCGGTTGGCGACAATGGAGTTCCGATACGGGTCATCTCAGGTCCTCAAGAAGCGGATCATCGAGGGATGCAACGAAAGTAGCCTGTGTGGCCAGTTTTGTTAGTCAATTTCGGCGCAGGAAGCCCATATCC
>NZ_JBFULH010000529.1:0-2873 GCF_056400445.1 Pseudomonas sp. P5_B2
CGTCGGCGGTCACCATGCGCCGCAATTGACTGTCGCGTTGCACGCCCAGGCTCACCTCAAAATGAAACGTGGAGCCTTGGCCGGGTTCGCTCTCTACCCAAATGTTCCCGCCCATCAGTTCAATCAGATGCCGGGAGATGGCCAGGCCCAACCCGGTGCCACCGTATTTACGGGTGGTGGAGCTATCGGCCTGGCTGAACGGCTGAAACAGACGCGAGCATTGTTCGCTGCTCATGCCGATCCCGCTGTCACGCACCCAGAAATGCAGCTGCGCCTGCTCTCCTGCTGCGCCCCGCTGCTCTACACCGAGCACGATCTCACCTTGCTCGGTGAACTTCGTCGCATTGTTGCCCAGGTTGATCAGCACCTGCCCCAGACGCAACGGATCGCCGATCAACGCGGTCGGCAGTTGTGCAGCAATGCTGAACAGCAACTCCAGCCCTTTGTCCTCGGCTTTCAGGCCAATCATGTTGGCAAAGCCGTCGAGCACGTCCTCAAGGTGGAAGGGAATGTTCTCGAGGTGCATTTTGCCGGCCTCGATTCTGGAGAAGTCGAGGATGTCGTTGATGATCACCAACAAGTACTCCGCCGAACGATGGACCTTCTCGATGTAGTTGCGCTGGCGGTGGTCGAGCTCGGTGCGCAAGGCCAGGTGGCTCATGCCAATGATGGCGTTCATTGGCGTGCGGATCTCGTGACTCATCGTGGCCAAAAAGTTGCTCTTGGCCCGAGTGGCCTCTTCTGCGGCTTCGCGTGCGCGCTGCACCTCGGCCTCGGCGGTCTTGCGCTCGGTGATGTCAAAGTACCAATTGGCCCACATGTCCCGCTCCCCCAGCGTCATCGTGACTGCCGAAACCAGGACATCGAAGCGTTCGCCTCCAGCGCGCTGCAGACGGGCCTCGAAGTTCAGCACCGGACCTTGYGACGCCGCGGCGAGAAAGCGCTCATGTGCCTGCGGATCGACCCAGAACTGCGCCGAATCCGTACCTTCGAGTTCAGCGAGACGGGTGCCGAACAAACTGTCGAACTGTGGATTGCAGTAGGTAGGACGGCCATCGACGTCTCTTATCACCATGGCCACCGGGCTGCTGTCGAGTACGGCGCGCAGCTGTGCCTCATTGGCCTTGAGCGCCTGCGCCTGCTCCTCCAGTTTCAGCGCCTGTTCCGCCACTTCATTGGCCTGGCGACGGGTTTCTGCCAATAGAGTCTTGACCGCCTCATTGCGTTCCATGATCGCCATGGCGGCGGCCAGGCGTGGGGTGGCTTCAAGCAACAGCTGCAATTCACGCTCGCCTGACGGTTCCAGTCCCGCCAGCTCAAGAACGCCCAGCAGCCGCTCGCCATGCACGATGGGTTGCAACAGCAGGCAACTGGCGGGAATCTCCCCAAGCGGTGAGTGCAAACGCCAATAATGCTCCGGTAATCCCTGAAACTGGCGTGGCTGGCGATCCACCGCGCACTGCCCCAACAGGCCATCGCCGAACAGGACTTGCGCCTCGGGTGGCCGCTCGGGATCGGTGGCATAGCGGCCCATCAGCAGCAGCTTGCCGAGGTCCTCGTGTGCGCTGTAAAGCACCCCTTGGCAGATTCCGTGCAGGCTTGCCATGTGTTGCAGGAACACCTGCGCCAGTTCGGCTGGCGTTTCTGCCTGTTGCAGATCGACCTGCAATTGGGACGTATGCGCCTTGATCCAGCGCTGACGCTCCAACTGTTGGGACTCGGTCTGCAGTTTGGCGATGGCGCGCGCCAGATCACCCGTTTCGTTGTTCAGGTCGGTGTGGGGAATCGGCTGATCGAGCTGGCCGGCGGCCAACTGGTCCACCGCAGCCCGCACCCGGTTCAGCGGATTGCGGATCGATTGACTGACCAGCCAGGACAGCAGCAGCGCCAGCGACAAGCCACCGACCAACAGGACGTAGGTCAGCTTGGTGCTGCGTTCGGCAAAGTCGGCAATTTCCTTGGCTGTATCGCGAATCGAAGCTTCCTTGATCTGGGCGATCGCATACAAAAGGGTGTCGGCCTGCTTGGCAAGTTGCTGGAACTCACTGCTATTGAGTAGCGCCAACGCCTGATTCTGCCGGCCCTCATCGATCAATAGAAAAGCCTGTTCGCTTTGACCCTGTAACTGCTGCAGCAGCAGGTCGAACTCGGCGAGGCGCGCCAGATTCYCGGCGCGTCTGAGGGTCACTTTGCCGTTGGCCAGCGCCACCTGCAGACGATCCCGGGAATCGCTCAGCTGCTGCAGGGATTCAACACGGATTTGCGCGCTGTCGGTGCCTACCGCACGCTGCAACGCTTGCATCATATGAGGCAGTTGCACCCGTGCTTCTTGCAGGTGCTCCATGCCCACCAGTTCCTGGAGATAGAGGTTTTGCATGTCCTGCTTTATCGATTGCTGGGTGCGCAGGCTTTGCACGCCGAGCACCAGTACCAACAGCAGCAGCGCCGCGAACCCCAGAATCAGTTTGTGCATAAGCGCGAGGCGCTCAAGCAGCGTGCGCAATCCAGCCATGGTCTAACCTCGTGAACCTGATAAATACACTGACAAAGGGGGCCCGTAATTCCGGGCTCACGAAGTCTGGCCGCTTCGTTCCAGGGCCGCCAGCTTGCCGGCCATGTCGTGATCGGTATCGGCGAAACGCGCGGCAATGGCCTGAAACTGTTCAACGCAGACCAGGAAGGCATCGCAGATGTCAGGGTCGAAGTGCGTGCCTCGCCCCTGACGAATAATCTCGACGGCTTGGGAGTGGGGCATCCCCAGTTTATAGACCCGACGGCTGATCAACGCGTCATAGACATCAGCCACCGCCATCAACCGGGCGCTGATGGGGATATCATCAGCAGCCAGCCCCTGCGGATACCCGCTGCCGTCC
>NZ_JBFULH010000530.1:0-2868 GCF_056400445.1 Pseudomonas sp. P5_B2
GGTCCAGGTGACGGCTGGCAGGCAGTACGGCCATCAGGTAATGACCATGGTGATCGTCGAGGATGACCGATTTGGCCACCCGTTCGGCAGGGATGCCCGCGAGACGTGCCGTTTCCAGGCTGCTGGCCGAATGGGGGTGGGTGACGATGTCATAATCGCAGTGAGCCGTTTCCAGGCTTTTCTGCACGGTTCTTGCCATACGCATGATGCACCTCGGTGTCCGCAACAGTGACGGGCGGACGATGGTTAACGCATTTCTTCGTACTAAAAGTCTAGGCCCACCGGCACATTCCGGCGCGAAATCCGCCCATCGGACGCCGTCGAAAAGTGAGCAAAAATCAGATACGCCGAGGCTCAACTAAACTATACACAGAGCCACATGATGACTCTCGCGGAGGGTCAAGTGAATACACGTTGCTGTGCCGTTGCGCTGCTGTTGGCGTTAAGCGGATCAGTGTTCGCAGCCGATGCTGTTGTCCTGCTGATGCCGAACCCGATCGGGATCTGGTTGATCACGTTTGGCATCGCCTTTCTGATCGCCGAGGCCGCGCTGCCCAATTACGGAGTGATCGGCCTGGGCGGCATTGTGATGTTCGTGATCGGCGCGGTGATCCTGACCAACACCGAGATGCCTGTTCCCCTGATGATCGGCCTGGGGCTGGTAAGTGCGCTGCTGCTGATTTTCTTGCTGATCCACGCCCTGAAAACCCGACCGCRCCGCACCGTCAGCGGCGATTCCGGGCTGCTGGGCAGCGTGACGCCTGTCTTGTCGTTACTGCCCGGCAATGCCTGCAACGGCTGGGTGCATCTGCAAGGGGAGCGCTGGCAGGTTTCAAGCTCGACACCGCTGCAGCCGGGGCAGCACGTCCGGGTGGTGGCGCGAAAAGGGTTACTGTTGCAAGTGGCCGCGGCTGACGCGGCGCCGTTGGGAGAATAGTCATGGGCCTGCAAGTAGGTTTCGCCGCGCTGCTGCTGTTACTGATTGCACTGGCGGGGTCGACCTTTCGCATCCTGCGTGAATACGAGCGCGGTGTGGTGTTCCAGCTCGGACGCTTCTGGCAGGTCAAGGGCCCCGGTTTGATCCTGCTGATCCCGGTGGTCCAGCAAATGGTCCGCGTCGACCTGCGGACCATCGTCCTCGATGTGCCGCCGCAAGACGTCATCACGCGCGACAACGTTTCGGTCAAGGTCAATGCAGTGTTGTATTTCCGCGTGCTCGATCCGCAGAAGGCGATCATCCAGGTCGAAGATTTTCTCTCGGCCACCAGCCAATTGGCCCAGACCACACTGCGTGCGGTGCTCGGTAAACATGAACTCGACGAACTGCTGGCCGAGCGCGAGCGGTTGAACATCGACATCCAGCAAGTGCTCGACGCCCAGACCGATGCCTGGGGCATAAAAGTCGCCAACGTCGAGATCAAACATGTGGACCTCAATGAATCGATGGTCCGCGCCATCGCCAAACAGGCCGAAGCCGAACGGGAACGCCGGGCCAAAGTGATCCACGCCGAAGGTGAATTGCAGGCCTCGGAAAAACTCATGCAGGCTGCCGAAATGCTCGGCCGTCAGCCAGGGGCCATGCAGCTGCGATATATGCAGACGCTGAGTTCGATTGCCGGGGACAAGAGCTCGACCATCGTCTTTCCGCTGCCGATCGAGTTGCTCAAGGGGATGGCGGATTTGTCGTCGAAGCCGTGAAGCTCGCAACGGCCCATCGATCACGCGAATGCTTTTAATGCAGCACAAACAGGCGCGCGTTAACCCCCCCTGCCTGCGTTTCGCCAGCGTTCTTCCAGCCCGAGGGCAGCGGCGCAAACTCGTCCGGCGCACCGACGGTACCGATCAGCCACACACGGCCAGTGCCTTTGGGCAAGCTGTCGAGGCGATCCAGATAAACGTCCTGGGCGACCAGCGTGCCGAAACCATAGGCGTTTGGCCGGCTCGACCCGCCATTGGCTAGCAGCGGGGTGAACAGCAGCGGGTGGGTATCGGCGCGGTTGTAATAGACATAGGGAAGGTACCAAAGCATGTCGCTGGTAACGATCCGGTCGCCAGCAACAAAATGCCGGTTAACGTAGTCGACCATGACGTTGATTTGATTACTGGGGTCGACCGAGGCGTTGTTCTTCAAACCGACCAGTTCGACGCCAACAAACATTACCAACACGGTCAGCGCCAGCACCCGAAATCCTGAGTAAAGGCGATCAGTGGCCAGTGCGACAATCATCGGCAACCCCAGTGCATAGGCCGTCAGGTAGCGTTCGATAAACACCGGCGAGATATATGACACGCCGAACACCACCAGCATCGGCAACGCCGTATAGATCACCAGCAGCACACTGCCGCGAATGACACTGCGGTCCCGCGCCAGCGCCACGCCAGTAATGACCAGCAACGCCAGTGGCAGCGCGACAAAAATCAGCGGCGGCAGGTTTTCGCCATCGTCCTGTGTCAATAACGACCAGATCATCGACGGCAACGAGCTGAAGGTGACAGACGACGCCCACCCCACATCGCCATTGGCTTTGAGTTGATCCATGTGCTGGATCAAATCGATCAGATTCGGCACCCACGGCAGGTACAGCAACACGATTGCCACGTTCGCCAGCCACAAGCCGGGGCGCTGAATACTGCGCAAACGATGTCCTGGCAGTACACGAATCAGCCCCAGATACAGCCAGTGGCATAACACGCACAGCGCAGCGAAGTAGTGGGTGTAGAACGCCGCGCTCATCAGCAGCACATACGCCACCAGATAGCGTGTGCGCCGGGGCTGCCTGATCCAGTAAACCAGCGCAATCGTGGCGCCGATCAGCCACAGGCCCAGTAGCGAGTACATCCGCACTTCCTGGCTGTAGCGCACCGCAG
>NZ_JBFULH010000531.1:0-2857 GCF_056400445.1 Pseudomonas sp. P5_B2
GGAGATGCTTGGCAACCGCTTCTATATATAGAAGGGTTGGCGCAGGGCCCTGGCGTGATTGGCTATATTTGCCATCGGGGCGAGGTGCATTCGTGCATTCGCACCTATAAATTGCCTGCTGCGTTTTTACCCGTTTTCAGTAGGGTGACTTCTTGAGTTTGACCCACTAGAATGCATGCCCTTGATTCTGGGGTCGGAAACGGCCGGCTAACGTCTGTGCAACGAGGAATATCCATGCAAGTTTCTGTTGAAAATACTACTGCTCTTGAGCGCCGCATGAGCGTCACCGTGCCGGCTGAGCGCATCGAGAGCCAGGTCAACAAGCGTCTGCAGCAGACCGCCCAAAAGGCCAAAATTGCTGGCTTCCGTCCAGGCAAAGTGCCAATGAGCGAAATCAAGCGCCGTTTCGGTGCTGATGCGCGTCAAGAAGCCGTGGGCGATGTAATCCAGTCTTCCTTCTACGAAGCTGTGGTTGAGCAGAAGCTGAACCCGGCTGGTTCGCCTTCGATCGAGCCTAAATCCCTGGAAGCTGGCAAGGACCTGGAATACGTCGCTGTTTTCGAAGTATTCCCTGAGTTCACCGTTGCCGGTTTCGAAGGTATCACCGTAGAGCGCCTGAGCGCTGACGTGGCTGATGCTGATCTGGACAAAATGCTGGACATTCTGCGCAAGCAGAACACCCGTTTCGAAGTGGCCGAACGCGCTGCCCAGAACGAAGACCAACTGAACATCGATTTCGTCGGCAAGGTTGACGGTGAAGTGTTCGCTGGCGGTTCCGCMAAAGGCACCCAGCTGGTACTGGGTTCCGGCCGCATGATCCCTGGCTTCGAAGACGGTCTGGTTGGCGCTAAAGCCGGCGAAGAGCGTGTTCTGAACCTGACTTTCCCAGAGGACTACCAAAACCTCGACCTGGCCGGCAAGACTGCCGAGTTCACCGTTACCGTGAACACTGTTTCCGAGCCAAAACTGCCAGAGCTGAACGAAGAATTCTTCGCTCAATTCGGTATCAAGGAAACCGGTCTGGAAGGCTTCCGCACTGAAGTTCGCAAGAACATGCAGCGTGAACTGCGTCAGGCGATCAAATCCAAGGTCAAGAATCAGGTAATGGACGGTCTGCTGGCCACCAACCCGATCGAAGTGCCCAAGACTCTGCTGTCCAACGAAGTCGACCGTCTGCGCGTGCAGGCTGTTCAACAGTTCGGCGGCAACATCAAGCCAGACCAACTGCCGGCCGAGCTGTTCGAAGAACAAGCCAAGCGCCGCGTTGTACTGGGTCTGATCGTGGCTGAAGTGGTCAAGCAATTCGACCTCAAKCCTGACGAAACCCGCGTTCGCGAAATGATTCAGGAAATGGCTTCGGCCTACCAAGAGCCTGAGCAGGTTGTGTCCTGGTACTACAAGAACGACCAGCAACTGAACGAAGTCCGTTCGGTTGTGCTGGAAGAGCAAGTTGTGGATACTGTTCTGCAGAAAGCTAGTGTGACCGACAAGTCGGTCTCTTACGAAGAAGCAGTCAAGCCGGTAGAAGCACCACAAGCCGACTGATCGTTTTTGCGGTAAGAAGAAATCACCATAAGCCAGCCTTCGTGCTGGCTTATGCGTATTCAAGACATAACTATTTGGGAGTGACTGCAGAGCATGTTCCGTAATTCGTATATTCAGCAGAACTCTGATATCCAGGCCGCAGGCGGCCTGGTCCCGATGGTTGTCGAGCAGTCTGCTCGTGGCGAGCGCGCCTATGACATCTACTCGCGCCTTCTCAAGGAACGAGTGATCTTTCTGGTTGGTCCGGTAGAGGACTACATGGCCAACCTGATCTGTGCGCAACTGCTGTTCCTTGAAGCGGAAAACCCGGACAAGGACATCCATCTATATATCAACTCCCCGGGCGGTTCGGTGACGGCTGGCATGTCGATCTACGACACCATGCAGTTCATCAAACCAAACGTGTCGACCACCTGTATCGGTCAAGCGTGCAGCATGGGTGCGTTTCTTCTGACGGCCGGTGCCGCCGGCAAGCGTTACTGCCTGCCGAATTCGCGTGTGATGATTCACCAGCCTCTGGGCGGTTTCCAGGGCCAAGCCTCGGATATCGAAATCCATGCCAAGGAAATCCTCTTCATTCGTGAGCGTCTCAACACGCTGATGGCCAAGCACAGCGGGCACACGCTTGAAGAAATCGAGCGCGATACCAATCGCGACAACTTCATGAGTGCAGAAGCTGCGCGTGAGTACGGGTTGATCGATGAAGTGATCAGCCAGCGCCCGGCTTAAAAATAAGCAGCTCAAAATAGGGTTGGTCAGCTGGTCTGATCACCGGCGGGCTTGAAAAAGCCCGCAATAGCCTTCATCTTGTGTTGCAAGCCTATCGGATTTGGATCGAACGAATGACTGACACCCGCAACGGCGAGGACAACGGCAAGCTGCTCTATTGCTCCTTCTGTGGCAAAAGCCAGCATGAAGTACGCAAGTTGATTGCCGGCCCCTCGGTCTTTATCTGCGACGAGTGCGTCGACCTGTGCAATGACATCATCCGTGAGGAGGTGCAGGAAGCCCAGGCCGAAAGCAGCGCGCATAAATTGCCTTCGCCTAAAGAAATCAGCGGCATCCTTGATCAGTACGTAATTGGTCAGGAACGTGCGAAAAAGGTTCTCGCAGTAGCGGTGTACAACCACTACAAGCGCCTGAACCAGCGTGACAAAAAGAATGACGACGTCGAACTCGGCAAGAGCAACATCTTGCTGATCGGCCCGACAGGCTCGGGTAAAACCCTGCTTGCCGAAACACTGGCTCGTTTGCTGAACGTTCCGTTCACCATTGCCGACGCAACCACCCTCACCGAGGCGGGTTATGTGGG
>NZ_JBFULH010000532.1:0-2838 GCF_056400445.1 Pseudomonas sp. P5_B2
GCCGATGTGGATGCTGCTCGGGTTTGCGAGCTGGACTTTGCTGTTGTTGATGGCCACCGTCGGCGTTTATCGCTGGGTCGCCATCCTGTTCTCGAATGTGCCGATCGCCTCGTTCCGCAACGATCAGCTCGAAGGCGAGGATTGGTATCGGCGCGGGACACGAGCACACGCCAACTGTGTGGAAAATCTGCCGGTCTTTGGCGTGATCGTGTTCGTGATATCGGCCTTGGGTGTCAACGGCCCTGCGGTGGACTACTTGTGCACATTCGTCCTGATCGCTCGCGTGTGCCAGTCCTTGGTACACGTATCCCATGTGCAAACCGATACGTTCGTTGCGATTCGGTTTAGCTTCTTTTGCGTTCAGCTGGTCTGTTTTCTCGCGCTCATTGTGATAGTCGCTTATTACGGCTAAGCAGGCGCCCAAGCACATCGAGCGGACAAATAAAGGTGTCCGCTCGATGTCTTGATGCAGTCGTGCTGCCTTGACCGTTATCGGTAAACACTGCCCCTCTGGCGGACGACAGTGGGATAAACCTCAACGATCAATATTTGATGTCCCGAGCGGTGCTGCGCGTGTCCTGCTTGCTGCTGCGCTTGTCCTGGCGACAGKYWGCATTGCTCTTGTCATTGTCCTTTCTGCAATCGTRCTTKGTWYKCCGTGCRTCGGAGCGCCCTGTTTGCCTCGTATCCCGYGCTTCACGCCGTTGTGATCCCTGCTCGGTCGCRTAMGCCGGTACCGAGACSCACTGCACACYCGCGGCGACAACCAGTGTCGCYAGSGCCATCAAGAAGTGCTTGCGAATCATGATGTTCCTCCAGTTCAAAAACGCTCAGTCGGCTCGCTCGCCCATCAGTTCGCTCACCAAGGATGTTCAGGTGACATTGCTCTTACCGTGTTTACTCATTCGCCACAAAAACTTTTGTGGCGCCTGAAATCTGACGATAGGAGCACCCAGGCATTCCTGCAAGGGCGTCAGTCGTTGATAGCCGCCAAACGCCTGTAATTCCACCGCATCACTGAGACTCGTCCTGACGTTTGGCCCCCTCAACAGGATAGGTCGCGAGGTAGCTGTTGACCGCGGTACCTAACGTCGGAAAAAACGCGTTTTCGCCAAACTGCGTGAAGAGCCCGAATCGCTTCAGTTTGTCCTTCACCGGGTCTTTCATCTCGGCCAGGCACAACTCGATGCCCGCCGCGCGCAAGGTTTCATCCAGTTCGGCCAACATGTCGGCAGAGGTCACGTCCACACTGGTCATAGGCTCCGCCGCAACGACCACCCAGCGTACCGGCGTAGGCGATGAAGCCACCGCGTTCAGCACCCGCTCATTGAACAGCTCGGCGTTGGCGAAAAACAAAGGCGCATCCCAGCGAAAAAGGACCAGCCCGGGCAGGAGTCGTGCGTCAGGAAAACGATTGATGTCATGGTAGCCCTGAAGGTCCTCGACACGCCCCAACACCGTGGAATACGGCCTCCAGCCATCCCACAGGAATTCAATCACCGCAAGCACAATGGCCAGGGCAATCCCCTCGATTGCACCAAACACCGCGACACCGACGGTGCAGGCGATGGACAACCAGAACTCCCACTGCTGAATGCGATAGATGCGTCGCAGATCCGTGATCTCGATCAAGCCGATAGCCKATGCAATCACCACCGCCGCCAGCGCGCTGTTGGGCAGGTCCTGCAACAGGTTCGGTGCCACCATCAGCAGCAAGGCCACAGCCAGCGCTCCGACGACGCCAGACAATTGGGTTTTTGCGCCTGCGGCCTCGGCCACCGGCGTGCGTGACGAACTGCTGCTGATCGGAAAACCCTGGAAAAAACCGGCGGCCAGATTGGCGACGCCGAGCCCCACCATCTCCTGATTCGGATCAACATACATGCGCGAACGCGCTGCATAAACTCGCGAGAGCACGCTGGTATCGGCGAACGAGACAAGCGCGACGGCGAAGCCGCCGATCAGGATCGGCACAATATCTTCGCGAGTGATCCAGGGAATGGCAAACGCAGGCATACCCTGTGGAAGCGTGCCGAGGATCGATACGCCGAACCTTGTGCCAAGGTCCAACACACCGACGGCGATGGTTGCCCCTGCCACGGCGATCAAAATACCCGGAATGCGTTTGTGCCCCTTGAGCAACATGATAACCACCAACGTGGCGGCACCGACGGCGAACGCGACCCAGTTGGTTTTTCCCTCCAGCACCGCAGTGATGATCGCCCACATGTTTCTCAGCGGGCCGTCGGACTCGATCTTGAAGCCGAAAAACTTGGGCAGTTGGCTGATCAATACGGTCAGCGCGATCCCGTTCATGTACCCGTAGCGAATAGGTTTGGAGAGTAGCTCTGTGATGAAGCCCAGGCGTGCCAAGCCGGCCAGGATGCAGACCACCCCCGACACAATCGCCATCATTCCCGCCAAGGCGACGGCGCGATACGGATCGCCGCCCGACAGTGGCAGGATCACCGCAAGAATGACGGCAGCCAGCGAAGAATCCGGCCCCAGCACCAAAATCCGGCTCGGCCCGAACAACGCATAAGCCAGCAACGGAATGATCGTCGCATAGAGACCGTAGATGCCCGGTACGCCCGAGGCCACCGCGTAGGCTATACCCACTGGCACCAGCATCGTAGTCAGGACGAGTCCGGCGACGATGTCATTTCGCAACCAGCCTATTTGATAGGTGAGCAGCGTGTTCAGCCCCGGCAGCCAGCGGCGCCAGCTCTTCTGATCGGCGCCGGCTACCCGATGTGCAATACGGCCCGGTTCCGGGGCAGACGGTACAGAATTCGAATCGCTCATAGACCTGTAACCCCTTGGCGTATAGTGCGTAAT
>NZ_JBFULH010000533.1:0-2833 GCF_056400445.1 Pseudomonas sp. P5_B2
GCCATGGCCGTGTTGCGGTGCGGGCCTTCCAGATAGCCGGCAAAATCGCCGGCCATCACACTGGCCTGGGCCAGCGATTCACAGGTGTGGGCCAGCAAGTCCTCGTCTTTGAGATCGGGTGCAAGCATGAACATCGTGCTGGGTTTGCGGGTGGGCGGTGATTTGAGTGCAGCGGGATTGAGGTAGTGATTCAGCGCGCGCTCGGCGGCGTCGTGGAATTTTTTGGAATCGACGGATTCGTAGGGGGAAACGTCGTCGGTTTCCGGAGGATTCGGTGTTTCTTTAATCATTAGCAAAGATCCTTAGAGTCGAGGAGCTGCCAATTTCCGTTTTCCAGACGGAAGGGTGGCAGCTGTACGCGGACTGGAAAAACCGAGAAGGATCAGACCCGGCAGACCCGAAGGTCTCCCACGCACAGCCGCCATAAGTCAAATAGCGGAGCTGAAAAAGCGCCGCATTATGTCATGTGCTGTGATCCTATCTTCGGGTTTTCCAGACCCGATCGCTGAAGTGCCAGCGACACCCAAAGCCTACTCATTTCCCGTCTGACCCAACAACCGACAGAACGCGTCGGAATCCTTCCCCAAAATCAGCGCGTCTGTAGGACCGTGAAATCAGTTCGCCAGCCGAATCCCGCCCAGACTCCCACTCAAATCATAAGCCGCCAATTCCGCCTGGTGCGCCGCCAGAATCTCCGGCAAAGACCCGCGCAAGTATTCGACCCAGGTCTTGATCTTCGCATCCAGATATTGCCGCGAAGGGTAGATCGCATACAGGTTCAGTTCCTGCGAGCGGTAGTTGGGCATCACCCGCACCAGCGAGCCGTTGCGCAATCCTTCAATCGCCGCATACACCGGCAGCACGCCAACGCCCATGCCGCTAGTGATCGCGGTCTTCATCGCGTCCGCCGAGTTGACCAAAAACGGTGAGCTGTTAATGGTCACGGTCTCCTGGCCTTCCGGGCCGTCGAAGGCCCATTTCTCCAGCGGGATCACCGGGCTCACCAGGCGCAGGCACATGTGGTTAAGCAAGTCGCTGGGCTTCTGCGCGCAGCCGTTGGCTTTGACGTAAGCCGGCGAGGCGCAAACGATGCTGTAGGTGATGCCCAGGCGCTGGGAGACGAAGCCCGAATCCGGCAGTTCACTGGCGAGCACGATGGAGACGTCGTAGCCCTCATCGAGCAAGTCCGGCACGCGGTTGGCCATGGTCAAGTCGAAGGTTACGTCCGGGTGGGTCTTGCGATAGCGGGCGATGGCGTCGATCACGAAGTGCTGACCGATACCGGTCATGGTGTGCACTTTGAGCTGCCCGGCCGGGCGCGCGTGGGCGTCACTGGCCTCGGCTTCGGCTTCTTCGACGTAAGCCAGGATCTGCTCGCAGCGCAACAGGTAGCGCTTGCCGGCCTCGGTCAGGGCGATGCGGCGGGTGGTGCGGTTGAGCAGGCGGGTTTGCAGGTGGGCTTCCAGGTTGGAGACCGCGCGCGAGACGTTGGCGGTGGTGGTGTCTAGTTGCACGGCAGCGGCGGTGAAGCTGCCGGCCTCGGCCACGTAACTGAAGGCGCGCATGTTTTGCAAAGTGTCCATGGGATGCTCTCAAGGGAGATGGCAAATTGTGACACAAGGTTTCAAGGTCGGTGACCCCCGACCAAGGGAWTATCGCGTTAACGGTAACAAAGATTCACAAGAATCCCGGCTTATCGCCATTCAGGCCGGCCCCTAGAATTGCGCATCTTCGAAACAACTCCCCACCTCAGGAAATCGCAGCAGTGCCGCGTCGCATCAGCAGAGCGTTTCAGACGTTCAGTGTTTTGGCTTTATCCCTGGCAATCAGCGGCTGCATCGGAACTGGAGGTATTGCCCCGCAGGGCAAGGCGCTGGAGGCCAATTCCCTGGCCACCGACGAAGCCATTCAAAGCGCCGCACAGGACGCACACTGGCCCACCGCGCAGTGGTGGCAGGCCTATGGCGACCTGCAACTGAACCGCTGGATCGACCTCGCCGTACAAGGCAGCCCGAGCATGGCGATGGCGGCGGCGCGGGTGCGCCATGCCAAATCCATGGCAGGCGTTGCCGAGTCCGCCGAGTCGCTGCAGGTGAATGGCGAAGCAACCCTCAAGCGCCACAACTGGCCGACCGATCAGTTCTACGGGCCGGGCGAATTGGCCAACACGACCACCTGGGACAACAACGCCGCACTGGGCTTCAGCTACGCACTGGACCTCTGGGGCCGTGAAAGCAATGCCACCGAGCGCGCCGTGGACATGGCGCACATGAGCGTTGCCGAAGCGCGTCTGGCGCAGCTCGAATTGCAGAACAACATCGTGCGCGCCTACATCGAACTGTCGCTGCATTACGCACATCGCGACATCGTCGAAGCAACGCTTAAGCAGCAACAGCAGATTCTCGACCTCGCACAGAAGCGCCTGGACGGTGGCATCGGCACACACTTTGAAGTCAGTCAGGCGCAAACGCCGTTGCCGGAAACACATCGCCAGATCGATGCGCTGGACGAAGAAATCGCCCTSASCCGCAACCAACTCGCAGCGTTGGCAGGCAAGGGGCCGGGGGAGGGCGCGCACTTGCAGCGGCCAACGCTGTCGTTGGACACGGCACTGAAACTGCCGTCGTCGCTGCCCGCGCAATTGCTCGGTCAGCGCCCGGACGTAGTTGCCAGTCGTTGGCAAGTGGCGGCTCAGGCGCGGGGCATTGATGTTGCCCATGCCGGTTTTTATCCCAACGTCGATCTGGTCGGCAGCCTCGGCTACATGGCCACGGGCGGCGGGGCGCTGGAGTTTTTGACCGGCAAGAAACTCAACTACAGCGTCGGCCCGGCG
>NZ_JBFULH010000534.1:0-2832 GCF_056400445.1 Pseudomonas sp. P5_B2
GGAAACTTTTGTGCTCGAAGCCGGCGATAGCTACTACTTTGAAAGTACCAAGCCGCACCGTTTCCGGAATCCGTTCGATGCGCCAGCGCGACTAATCAGCGCAGCGACACCGGCGAATTTCTAAGTAAAGAAGGCGCTCTGCCAGTCAGGCCGAGGCACCCGGGGAGTTTTTCCACTGTTGCATAAGACCCCTTCGACTTTGGGGTTGTTTCAGTGTGGCGGGCTTACCGCTATACTTGCGCCCGCCTGCGAACCGTGGCCGTAGGCGTGACTAGCCACCATTGAGGGTGAACGCGTGAACCTAATTATGAAAATGCTGGCTGTACCAGCAACCGTATTGGCCCTTTGGGCTGTCAGCGCTCAAGCTGCGACGAACGACGATATTGCCAAACGCCTTGAGCCAGTCGGCCAGGTTTGCGTTCAGGGCAAAGAGTGCAAGGGGATGGAAGTTGCTGTTTCTGCGGGTGGTGGAGATGCCAAAACCCCTGACTCAGTGATTGCAAAACATTGCAACGCTTGCCACGGCTCCGGCCTGCTGGGCGCGCCGAAAATCGGTGACACCGCTGCCTGGAAGGAACGTGCCGATCACCAGGGCGGTCTCGACGGCATCCTGGCCAAAGCCATTACCGGTATCAACGCGATGCCGCCTAAAGGCACTTGCGCAGATTGCTCCGACGCCGATCTCAAGGCAGCCATCCAGAAGATGTCCGGCCTGAAATAAGCCCACGTCTTCAGCAAAAAACCGCTTTCGAGCGGTTTTTTTGTGCCTGCGATTTGTGCCGGAGACTGTTCATTGCAGCAAAGACCCGGCAAGCTCGGTCCAACCCCTATTCACGGAATGTTGAGGGAGGATCAGATGGTGCAGCTGTGTTCTATCGAGCAAGCGGTGGATGACGTGCTGGCGCGGTTGCCGGCACACATTCACATGGGCTTGCCCCTCGGCCTGGGCAAACCCAACCACTTCGTCAACGCGCTGTATCAGCGCATTGCACAACTGCCGGAGCGGCGGCTGACGATCTACACCGCGCTGTGCCTTGGCCGCCCTGACTTGGGCGATGGTTTGCAGAAGCGCTTTCTTGAGCCCTTCATCGAACGGGTGTTGGGTGATTACCCGGAACTGGACTTTCTGGAGGGCCTGCATAAAGACAACCTGCCGCCGAACATCCATATCCAGCAGTTTTTCCTGCAGCCGGGCAGCCTGCTCCATAGCGCATCGGCCCAGCAAGACTACGTCAGCAGCAATTACAGTCACGCCGCGCGGGACATCAATGCCGCTGGTTTGAACCTGGTCGCACAATTGGTGGCCAGCCACGCCGAGCATCCCGACTGCCTGAGCCTGAGCTGCAACCCGGACATCACCCTCGACCTGTTCCCGATGATCGCCAAACGCCGGGCGGCAGGGGAAACGATCCTGCTGGTGGGCCAGGTACATAACGACTTGCCCTACATGCCCGGCGACGCCGAAATCGGCATCGATACCTTCGACCTGCTGATCGACGAGAAGGACAGCACCACACTGTTTTCCACGCCGAACATGCCCGTGGGCTTCCAGGACCACCTCATCGGCCTGCACGCCAGTGCGCTGGTACGCGATGGCGGCACGTTGCAGATCGGCATCGGTTCCATGGGCGATGCGCTCACGGCGGCTTTGCTGGCCCGCCAATCCGACAATGCCGGATACAAAGCCTTGATGGCGGACGTGAATCTCAGCCAGTGGGCGCAGTTGATCGACCGCGAAGGCGGCCTCGAACCGTTTGCCAAAGGCCTGTACGGTTGCAGCGAAATGTTCGTCAACGGCTTGCTGGTGCTGGCCGATGCCGGGATCGTGCGGCGCAAGGTCTACCCGGATGTGCCTACCCAGCAACAGGCGAATGCCGGCACCCTCGACGAAGCCGCGCAAACCGACGGAATCTCCGTGCACGGCGGTTTCTTCCTCGGACCGCGCAGTTTCTACGAGCGCCTGCGCGAGCTGCCGCAAAGCAAGCGCCTTGAATTCAACATGACCCGCATCAGCTATATCAACGAGCTGTACGGTCAGGAAGAACTCAAGCGTTTGCAGCGCCTCGATGCGCGCTTTATCAACACCGTGTTCACCATGACCCTGCTGGGCGCCGGCGTGGCCGATCAGCTGGCAGACGGGCGGGTGCTCAGCGGCGTGGGCGGGCAGTACAACTTTGTCGCCCAGGGCCATGCGCTGGAAGGTGGGCGTTCGATATTGCTGTTGCGCAGCTGGCGAGAGTCGGGAGGGCAGGTCAGCTCGAACATTGTCTGGGAATACGGCCATTGCACCATCCCAAGGCATCTGCGGGACATTGTGGTCACCGAATACGGCATCGCCGACTTGCGTGGCAAGACCGATGCGGCGGTGATCGAGGCGTTGCTCAATATCAGCGATTCACGGTTCCAGTTGGGATTGATCGAGCAGGCGCAGAGTGTGGGTAAGTTGCGCAAAGATTTTTGCATCGATCCACGCTTCGCCGACAATAGTCCAGAGCGTTTGCAGGCGATTCAGGCGCGGCACCCGAACCTGTTTCCGGAATATCCGCTGGGCTGCGATTTCACTGAGGTGGAGCGCGATGTGTTGCGGGCGCTGAACTGGCTGAAGAGCAAGTTCAAACTGGCCGAGATTCTGGAGTTGGGGAAAGCAGCGCTGGATGCGCCAGAGGCTTCGATGTATCCCGAACATCTGGAGCGGATGCAACTGACCAACCCGGACGGGTTGAAGGAAGATTTGTTGCAGCGATTACTGCTCACCGGCCTCAAAGCCACCACACAATAACAGCCACCATAAAACAACTGTAGGAGTGAGCCTGCTCGCGATTGCGGTGTATC
>NZ_JBFULH010000535.1:0-2827 GCF_056400445.1 Pseudomonas sp. P5_B2
GCACCCAGTGCACTACGCCTTTGACCTTGCGGCCTTCCGGGTTCTTGCCCAGGGTTTCAGGGTCGTACGAGCAACGCAGTTCGACGATGTTGCCATCGGCGTCCTTGATCGCTTCGTCGGCACGGATCACGTAGCTGCCGCGCAGACGCACTTCGCCAGCCGGTTCCAGGCGCTTGTAGCCCTTTGGCGGCTCTTCCATGAAGTCTTCACGGTCGATGTAGATTTCACGGGCGAATGGCAGAACGCGCACACCCATGTCTTCTTTCGGGTGGCACGCCAGTTCGAGGTTCTCGACCTGGTTTTCCGGGTAATTGGTGATCACGACTTTCAGCGGACGCAGCACGCACATGGCACGCGGGGCGCTGTGGTCGAGGTCGTCACGGATGCTGAATTCGAGCATGCCGAAGTCGACTACGCCGTCGGAACGGTTGGTACCGATCATTTCGCAGAAGTYGCGGATCGATTTAGGCGTGTAGCCACGGCGGCGGAAGCCCGACAGCGTGGACATGCGCGGATCGTCCCAGCCATGGACGTGCTTTTCATCGACCAGTTGCTTGAGCTTGCGCTTGCTGGTGATCGTGTAGTTCAGGTTCAGGCGGCTGAACTCGTACTGACGCGGGTGCGCCGGTACCGGCAGGCTATCGAGGAACCAGTCGTACAGCGGACGATGGCTTTCGAATTCCAGGGTGCAGATCGAGTGGGTGATGCCTTCGATGGCGTCCGACTGACCGTGGGTGAAGTCGTAGTTCGGGTAGATGCACCACTTGTCACCGGTCTGGTGGTGGTGAGCGTGACGGATGCGGTACATGATCGGGTCGCGCAGGTTCATGTTCGGCGAGGCCATGTCGATCTTGGCCCGCAGCACACGTGCGCCGTCCGGGAACTCACCGGCGCGCATGCGGGCGAACCAGTCGAGGTTTTCTTCCACGGAGCGATCACGGAACGGGCTGTTCTTGCCCGGCTCGGTCAGGCTGCCACGGTATTCCTTGGCCTGTTCCGGGCTCAGGTCGTCGACGTAGGCCTTGCCGRCCTTGATCAGTTCAACGGCCCAGTCGTGCAGCTGGTCAAAATACTGCGAGGCATAGCGCACTTCACCGGACCATTCGAAGCCCAGCCATTTGACGTCGCTTTCGATCGCGTCGATGTATTCCTGGTCTTCCTTGGCCGGGTTGGTGTCGTCGAAACGCAGGTGCGTGACGCCGCCGAACTCCTGGGCCAGGCCGAAGTTCACGCAAATCGACTTGGCGTGACCGATGTGCAGGTAGCCATTGGGCTCAGGCGGGAAACGAGTAACGATCTGCGTATGCTTACCCGAGTCCAGGTCCGCCTGGATGATCGGGCGCAGGAAATTGACCGGCACGGCAGGGCCGGTCTTGGCATTCGAGGTAGGGTCGACAGTGGGCTTGCTCATAGGATCCTTGAACGTACAAGTGCGCGGCCAGAAGAAGGGCCAGATAAAACAAAGCCGCTATCATAGCCGATGCTGTCAAGCACCTGACAGAGCGCACCTGCAAACGGTCGTATTTAATCGGCCGCAAATGAAAAACAGCCTCGAAATTCGCGCCTGTCACGCTAAACTGCGCTCCTTGGCCGAAAAAGGCTGAACAGGTGATGGGCTTTAATGTCCCAAAATCCACGAATTCCTTGAAAGAGTAGCAATCATGACCCAAGTCAAACTGACCACCAACCATGGCGACATCGTCCTGGAACTGAACGCTGAAAAGGCCCCGATCACCGTGGCCAACTTCATCGAATACGTTAACGCCGGCCACTACGAAAACACCGTTTTCCACCGCGTCATCGGCAACTTCATGATCCAGGGCGGCGGTTTCGAGCCAGGCATGAAAGAAAAGAAAGACAAGCGCCCAAGCATTCAGAACGAAGCTGACAACGGCCTGCCGAACGTGAAGTACAGCGTTGCCATGGCGCGCACCATGGAGCCGCATTCGGCTTCCGCCCAGTTCTTTATCAACGTGGCTGACAACAGCTTCCTGAACCATAGCGCCAAGACCACCCAGGGCTGGGGCTACGCGGTGTTTGCTAAAGTCGTTGAAGGCACTGACGTCGTGGACAAGATCAAAGGTGTTTCCACCACCATGAAATCCGGCCACCAGGACGTTCCAGCAGAAGACGTGATCATCGAGAAAGCCGAGATCATTGAGTGATACTGCTGATTTCAGACTTGCATCTGGAAGAGGAGCGCCCGGACATTACCCGGGCGTTTCTGGATTTGCTCGCCGGACGCGCCCGCTCGGCGAGTGCGTTGTACATCTTGGGCGACTTTTTCGAGGTGTGGATTGGCGACGATGCCATGACGCCCTTTCAGCGCTCCATCTGCCAGGCCCTGCGCGATCTCAGCGACAGCGGCACGGCGATCTTTTTGATGCACGGCAACCGCGACTTCATGCTCGGCCAGGCCTTCTGCAAACAGGCCGGATGCACGCTATTGAAGGACCCGAGTGTCGTGCAGTTTTTCGGCGAACCAGTGCTCTTGATGCACGGCGATAGCCTCTGCACCCGCGACGAAGCCTATATGAAGCTGCGTCGCTACCTGCGCAACCCGATCAGCCTGTTCATCCTGCGCCACTTGCCGCTGCGCACCCGGCACAAACTGGCGCGCAAGCTGCGCAGTGAAAGCCGCGCGCAAACGCGCATGAAAGCCAATGACATCGTGGATGTCACGCCGGAAGAAATTCCGCGGATCATGCAAGCGTATGGCGTGAAGACCTTGATCCACGGCCATACCCATCGCCCGGCCATTCACAAGTTGCAGCTGGGCGAGCAAGCGGCCAAGCGCATTGTGCTGGGGGATTGGGATCGTCAGGGC
>NZ_JBFULH010000536.1:0-2818 GCF_056400445.1 Pseudomonas sp. P5_B2
GATCGACGCGTACGCCGCGAGTCAGGCCGAATAACGCGCCACGGGCATACGGGTCCCAGTATGGAGCGCCCAGGCCAGTGAAGGCCGGCACCAGATACACGCCGTTGCTGTCCTTCACTTTGTTGGCGAAGTATTCGGTGTCATGAGCGTCATTGATGATCTTCAGTTCGTCACGCAGCCATTGAACCGTGGAGCCGCCGTTGAATACCGCGCCTTCCAGTGCGTAAGCCACTTCGCCGCGCGGGCCGCACGCGATAGTGGTCAACATGCCGTGCTTGGACTTCACCGCTTTGTCGCCGGTGTTCATCAGCAGGAAGCAGCCGGTGCCGTAAGTGTTTTTCGCCTGACCGGGTTCGACGCACATCTGGCCAAACAGGGCGGCTTGCTGGTCACCGGCGATACCGCCAATGGCGATGCCGCTTTTGGTGTGGCCGTAGATTTCGGAGGAGGACTTCACCTGCGGCAGCATCTCGCGCGGAATATCCAGTATCTCCAGCATCTTCGCGTCCCACTCCAGGGTGTGGATGTTGAAGAGCATGGTGCGCGAGGCGTTGGTGTAATCGGTGACGTGGACTTTGCCGCCGGTATATTTCCAAATCAGCCAGCTGTCGACGGTGCCGAACAGAATTTCGCCGTTGCGCGCACGCTCGCGGCTGCCTTCGACGTTGTCGAGGATCCATTTGAGCTTGGTGCCGGAGAAGTATGGGTCGGTGACCAATCCGGTGGTGTCGCTGATGTATTGCTCGTGACCGTCGCGCTTGAGCTGCTGGCAGATCTCGGTACTGCGGCGGCACTGCCAGACGATCGCGTTGTAGATCGGGCGGCCGGTGGTCTTGTCCCAGACCACGGTGGTTTCGCGCTGGTTGGTGATGCCGATGGCTGCGACCTGGTCGTGATGCAGGCCGGCTTGCGCCAAGGCCTCGACCATCACGGCACTTTGGGTGGCGAAGATTTCCATCGGGTCATGTTCAACCCAACCGGCTTGCGGGTAATGCTGTGCGAATTCGCGCTGGGCGGTGCTGACCACGTTCGCGTCGCGATCGAAAACGATCGCGCGGGAGCTGGTCGTACCCTGATCGAGGGCAACGATGTAGTTCTTATTCTGAGTATCGGTCATGTCGATTGCCTTGGACGAAATATGGAGGTGAAGTCAGGCGCGCATCACAGGGTCACGCGTCTACGGTATCAAGAAGTTCTTGGTTTGCCGTCAATGGCCGGTGTTACGTCCTTTGTAGCAGGTGTGGCGTTGGGCAGATGACGGGCAATCAGCCCGCGATAAGCGCCAGCGCCGAGGCAGGCACCGACAATCGGTGCAAAAACAGGAATCAGGAAGTACGGGATATCACGCCCGCCGGTGAAGGAAATTTCACCCCAGCCAGCGAAGAAAGTCATCAGCTTCGGCCCGAAATCACGTGCCGGGTTCATCGCGAAACCGGTCAGCGGTCCCATCGAGCTGCCGATCACTGCTATCAGCAAGCCGATCAGCAGCGGCGCCATCGGCCCGTTTGGCAGACCGTTGTTGTCGTCGATCAGGGACATGATCACGGCCATCAGGATCGCGGTGATGATTACTTCCACCAGGAACGCCTGAGACGTGGTCAGGGTTGGGTTGGGGAAGGTCGAGAACACCGACGCCAATTCCAGACTGGCCTGTGTGCCACGAACCATATGGTGAGTTTGTTCGAAATCGAAGAATAGATTGCTGTACAGCGTGTAAACCAACAACGCACCGCAGAAGGCGCCCGCCACTTGGGAGAGGATGTAAAACGGCAATTTACGTTTTTCGAAATCAGTGAAAATACTCAGGGCGATGCTGACTGCGGGATTGAGGTGCGCACCGGAAACGCCAGCGGTCAGATAGATTGCCATGCTGACGCCGACGCCCCAGATGATGCTGATTTCCCACAAGCCAAAGCTGGCACCCGCGACCTTGAGCGCGGCAACACAGCCAGTACCAAAAAAGATCAGCAGCGCAGTCCCCAGAAACTCGGCCATGCATTGGCTCGAGAGCGACGGTTGTTGTAAAGCCGTTGTCATTGAAAACCTCAATTGTTTTTGTTGTCTGGCGCTTTTTTCATCATGGTCGAAGCGCGATTTTCACCAAGGCAGGATCCCCATCCTGGTCTTGGCTTACTGCCGGGTGTTGCTTTAGGGTTTTTCGTACAGATTCAGATTCGAAAAAATATAGACAAGAAACATGGCTGTCAAAGGTCGAAAGTGAACCGTCAGTCATAATCAAACTATTAGTCATGTGAATGATCGCGTTGTTCACGCGGCTCTTTTTTCGCGGACGAACGGTAATAGGCGCCGTCAACCCTTGAAAACAGGGGCGTAATAGAGCCTTTTGCGAATCAATGACCTAGAATCCAGCGCAAGATTTTTCTACTGCCGCCCAGTCTGGAGCTGTCATGACCCCCGCATTGGATTTGTTGAAAAAAGTTCGAGCCGAACATCGTGTGCACAGTTACGAACATGATCCCAAGGCCGCGTCTTATGGATTGGAGGCTGCCGAGAAGCTGGGGCTCAACCCGGCGCAGGTGTTCAAGACCTTGCTGGCGGCCAGCGAAAAAGGGGAGTTACTGGTGGCGGTGGTACCGGTGGGTGGGACTCTGGACTTGAAGCACCTGGCTCATGCGGCGGGTGTGAAAAAAGTCGAAATGGCCGATCCGGCCGCTGCGCAACGATCTACCGGTTATTTGTTGGGCGGCATTAGCCCGCTGGGACAGAAAAAGCGTTTGCGCACCTTTATTGATAGTTCGGCTCAGCCGTTCGCCAGTATTTTTGTCAGCGCGGGTCGGCGTGGTCTGGAGGTGGAATT
>NZ_JBFULH010000537.1:0-2817 GCF_056400445.1 Pseudomonas sp. P5_B2
CTGTTTAAGCAGCTCTTCTTGCTCGCGCCGGCTCTGTTCCAGCGCTTCAACCTGCTGCTTCATCGCCTTGCTCTGGCGATACAGGTCCACGAACACGTTGACCTTGCTCTTGACCGCATGGATGTCCAGCGGCTTGTGCAGGAAGTCCACCGCGCCGCTTTCGTAGCCTTTGAATGCGTAGTTCAACTCGCGACCGGCAGCACTGACAAACACGATCGGGATGTTTTTGGTTTTCTCCGTTCCGCGCATCAGTTCGGCAAGCTCAAAGCCATTCATGCCTGGCATCTGTACATCGAGAATGGCCAGGGCGAATTCGTGCTGCAACAACAGCGACAAGGCTTCGTCGGCGGACAAGGCCTTGTAGACCATCCGGTCTTCACGATTGATCAGCGCTTCGAGCGCCAACAGGTTCTCCGGCAGATCGTCGACGATCAGCAATTTGGCCTGGATGTTACTTAACATGCTATTCGTTCCAGCTCGACAAGCAGACGGCCGATGCCGCGGACAGYGAGAATATGGTCAGGCTGCTGAATATCCAGCGCTGCCTGAGGCATGGTCGCGACCTGCGCCTCAGTCGGGTCCTGCACGATGGTCAGGCCACCGCGACGTTTAACGTGGGAAAGGCCGCGGGCCCCGTCGCGATTGGCTCCCGTCAGCAATACGGCGGCCAAGGCTGAACCGTAGGCATCGGCAGCGGACTCGAAGAGGTAATCGATGGCGGGCCGCGAATGATGCACGCGATCTTCCAGGCTCAACGAGAAGCTATGATCCTGTTCCACCGACAAGTGATAACCGGGTGTGGCGAAATACAGCGTTCCCGCTTCGACCCGGGTTTTATCGGACGCTTCGCGAACAGGCATCGATACCCGGCGTGCAAACACCTCGGCCAACAAGCTGCGGCGCTCGTCGGGCAAGTGCAGCACCACAATGATCGGCAGTGTGAAGCCTTCACGCAGCGGGCCAAGAATCGTGAGCAACGCCTCGACTCCGCCGGCCGAAGCGCCGATCACGATAGCCTCGATTGAAGGAACATCTGCTGCGTCGTTCATGATTTGCGGTAGATCCGTTCTTGTTTGACCAGCGGCTCGAACTGCTTGCCGAAGGCCGAAAAATCCGGGGTTTCCTTGCTGCCCAACACCAGAAACCCACGATGGCACAGGGACTCATGGAACAAACCGAACGCACGATCCTGAAGTTTTTTATTAAAGTAAATCAATACATTACGGCACGAAATTAATTGAGTTTCTGAAAATACGCTATCAGTCGCGAGGCTGTGATCAGCGAACGTCACGTTCTCACACAGGCTCTTGTCGAAAATCGCGTAACCATAAGCCGCCGTGTAGTAATCGGCGAATGAACACTGGCCACCTGCCTGCTGGTAGTTAGAAGTGTAGGCCCGAACATTTTCCATGGAAAAAATCCCCTGCTTGGCCTTTTCCAGCGAGCGAGGGTTGATGTCGGTGGCATAAATGATGGTGCGGTCCAGCAAGCCTTCTTCGCGCAGCAGAATCGCCATCGAATAGACCTCTTCACCGGTACTGCACCCGGCAATCCAGATTTTGATCGATGGATAAGTCTTGAGCAGCGGCACCACTTCCTTGCGGATCGCGAGGAAGTGCGAAGGGTCGCGAAACATTTCGCTGACCGGGATCGTCAGCAGTTGCAGCAATTGCATGAACGCGGTCGGGTCGTGCAGCACCTTTTCTTGCAGGGCCGAGATGGTGTTGCACTCGAATTGAACCAACGCATGACTCACCCGGCGCTTGATCGAAGCGCCCGAGTAATCGCGAAAATCATAGCTGTACTTGAGGTAAATCGCCTCGATCAACAAGCGCAGTTCGATTTCGCTATCTCGCTCCACTGAATGAATACGTTCCACTAAATACGTTCCATCTTCGGTAACCACACGCGAATCAGCGAGAACAGTCGATCCAGGTCGATGGGCTTGGCCAGGTAATCGTTGGAGCCGGCTTGCAGGCAGCGCTCCTGATCGTCCTTCATGGCCTTGGCCGTCACCGCGATGATCGGCAGCTTGCGCCAGCGCGGGTCCTTGCGGATCTCGATAGTGGCTTCGAAGCCATCCATCTCCGGCATCATCACGTCCATCAACACCAGATCGATGTCCTCGACTTCATTCAGTCTTTGAATCGCTTCACGACCATTGCGGCCAATGACCACGACTGCGCCCTTTTGCTCCAACGCACTGGTGAGGGCGAAGATGTTACGAACATCGTCATCCACCAGCAGCACCTTCCGACCCTCGAAGACCTTGTCGCGACTGCGAGCGGTCTTGAGCATCCTCTGCCGTTCATGGGACAACTTCGATTCGACTTTGTGCAGAAAGAGTGTGACCTCATCCAGCAAACGCTCGGGCGAGCGCGCGCCCTTGATGATGATCGAGCGCGAATACTTGCGCAGCTCAGCCTCTTCATCGCGGGTCAGGTTGCGCCCGGTGTAGACAATCACCGGCGGGAACGAGCAGATATCTTCCGTGGACATACGCTTGAGCAAGTCGTTGCCGAGCATGTCCGGCAACTTCAGGTCGATGATCATGCAATCAAAAATCGTCGTGCGTAGCAGGTCCAGAGCGTCCTGAGCCAGACCCACAGCTGTAATCTCGATGTCTTCGTCGCCGATCAGGCGGGCAATGCTGTCGCGCTGTAGATCGTCATCTTCCACCAGCAGCACCCGCTTGACCTTCTGGGTCAACTTGGCTTCGAGGCGGGCGAACACATCCTTGAGTTCTTCGCGGGTGGTCGGCTTGACCGCGTAACCGATGGCGCCCATGTGCATCGCGGCTTCGACCCGGTCTTCAAC
>NZ_JBFULH010000538.1:0-2814 GCF_056400445.1 Pseudomonas sp. P5_B2
CTCGAAGACGGTCGTTACCGGCAGACGATTCGAGCGCGTTATGCCGCCAAGTGGGGCGTGCAGTCGCCCTTTGTATTTTGGGGCGTATTGAACGAAACGTTGCTGGAGCAGGCACTCGATTGTCTGCCGGCGGAACACCTCAGGCACTGGTTCAACCGCCTGCTGCTGGACATCAAGGCCAACCGCGCCGGGATGCCGGACCTGATCCAGTTTTGGCCGCAGCACAAGACCTACCGCATGATCGAAGTCAAAGGCCCCGGCGACCGGCTACAGGACAACCAATTGCGCTGGCTGGAGTTCTGTCATGAGCATCAGATGCCCATTGCCGTCTGTTATGTGCAATGGGCGGAGCAGAACGCTTGAACTACAGCATCGCGGTACGGGCGCTGTGCGAATTCACCGCCAAGGTCGGCGACCTCGACCTGCGTTTCACCCCGTCACCGACGGCGCTGGAAGGCATCGTCGGGCACCGCACGGTGGCGTCCAGGCGCAGCGACGGGTATCAAAGTGAAGTCGCCCTTGAAGGCACGTACAAAACCTTGAACGTGAGGGGCAGGGCGGATGGCTATGATCCCGGGCAAAACTGCCTTGAAGAAGTCAAAACCTATCGCGGTGACCTGAGCAAGCAGCCGCCGAACCACCGACAGCTGCATTGGGCACAGGCAAAGATTTATGGCTGGTTGATGTGTTGCAAGCTGGAGCTGGCGCAGATCAACCTGGCGCTGGTGTATTTCGACATCGTCAGCGAAAAGGAAACCTGTCTGGTCGAGGCGTTCAGTGCGGAACAACTGCAACAATTCTTTGAACAGCATTGCGCGCTGTTTCTGCACTGGGCCGAACAGGAAATGGCCCATCGTGCGGCGCGCAATCAGGCGGCGCAGCAATTGGCCTTTCCCCATGCCGGGTTCCGTCCGGGGCAACGGCATCTGGCCGAGTCCGTATTCAAAGCCGTCAGCACCGGGCGCTGCCTGATGGCGCAAGCGCCGACCGGCATCGGCAAAACCGTGGGCACGCTATTTCCGATGCTCAAGGCCCTGGCACCGCAGCAACTGGACAAAGTGTTTTTCCTTACCGCCAAAACGCCGGGTCGAAAGCTCGCGCTGGACGCGGCGCAGGTGATTCTGCAAGGCGCCGACGCGCCACCACTTCGGGTGTTGGAGATGATCGCCCGGGACAAGGCCTGCGAGCATCCGGACAAAGCCTGCCACGGCGAATCCTGCCCATTGGCCCGGGGGTTCTATGATCGTTTGCCCGCCGCTCGCCAGGCCGCCAGCGAGCTGAGCCTGTTGAATCAGAGCGCGTTGCGCGAGGTGGCACTGGCGCATGAGGTTTGCCCCTATTACCTGAGTCAGGAAATGGCCCGCTGGGCCGACGTGGTGGTCGCTGACTACAACTATTACTTCGATTTCAGTGCGCTGCTGTTCGGGCTCGCCCAAGCCAATAACTGGAACGTTGCGGTACTGGTCGATGAGGCCCACAACCTGGTGGAGCGCGGCCGGCAGATGTACAGCGCCAGTCTTGATCAGTCGGCCCTCAACGGCGTGCGCAAAACTGCGCCTGAGCCGCTGAAAAAATCCTTGCAGCGGGTCAATCGGGAATGGAATGTCCTGCATAACCCGCAACCCGGCGCGTATCAGGCGTACGACAGGCCTCCGGAAAAACTGCTCCAGGCCCTGTCTTCGTGTAGCGCGAGTATCGGTGACTATCTCAACGATCACCCGCAGGGTCTGGACAGTTCGCTGCAAAATTTCTACTTCGAGATGCTGCAATTTTGTCGGGTGGCCGAACTCTTCGATGAACAGTTCCTGTTCGACATCAGCAAACGTGATCTCGACCGCCCACGCCCGTTGTCACAGCTGTGCCTGCGCAATGTGGTGCCAGCCGGTTTCATCCGTCCGCGCCTGACCGCCGCGCGCAGCACCGTGCTGTTTTCCGCAACGCTGAGCCCCCGGCATTACTACGCCGACCTGCTGGGCACCCCCGCGAATACGGTGTGGATTGATGTCGAGTCACCATTTCATGCTGATCAGCTACAAGTGCACATCGTCAGCCGAATCTCGACACGCTTTGTCCACCGGAAGGCGTCGCTTGAGCCGATTGTCGAGCTGATCGCCCGGCAATTTGCTGAACGCCCCGGCAACTACCTGGCGTTTTTCAGCAGTTTCGATTATTTGCAGCAAGTGGCGCAGTTGCTGGCTGAGCGCCACCCGCACATCACGCTGTGGTCGCAGGCCCGGGGAATGGGGGAAATGCAGCGTCAGGACTTTCTCGACCAGTTCACCACACACAGCCAGGGCATCGGCTTTGCGGTGTTGGGCGGTGCATTTGGAGAAGGCATCGATTTGCCTGGCTCACGGTTGATCGGCGCGTTCATTGCCACACTGGGCCTTGCACAATTCAACCCGGTCAACGAACAGTTGAAACACCGCATGGCCGCGATTTTCGGTGCCGGTTATGACTACACCTACCTGTTCCCAGGGGTGCAAAAAGTGGTGCAGGCCGCCGGGCGGGTGATCCGTACCCAGCAGGATCAGGGGGTGGTGATGCTCATTGATGACCGGTTTGGCGATAACAAGGTTAAACAGTTATTGCCACGTTGGTGGTCGGTTGAACCGACGCATTTTCGCGCTGTCGAGTAGGATTTTTTACTTTAGAAAACAGTGACATATCTTTAAAGATACGCCCATTTGAACAAACAGCGAATCACCGCTTTAGTCATAGGGCAGGCAATCACTTTCAAGCGAATCTTTGATAAGGAAATCAGGATATGTCAGCTGCACCCCTATACGTTTACACCCCGGTGCAGGTCTGTGC
>NZ_JBFULH010000539.1:0-2804 GCF_056400445.1 Pseudomonas sp. P5_B2
CCGGCTCGAAAATCGGTTGCAGTACTTGATGGAGCGCCTGCTGGATGAGTCGATCCACCACCGTGGGCACGCCGAGCGTTCTAACCCCGCCATTGGGCTTGGGGATGTCCACTCGGCGCACTGCCCGAGGCAGGTACCGGTCTTCCAATAGTGCCATCTTCACACTTGACCAGTGCACCAACAGCCAGTCTTTCAGTTCCTCGACCGTCAGGCGATCAACGCCCGCTGCACCTCGGTTCTTCAGAACTCGCTTGTACGCTCGTCGCATGTTACTGGGTTCGACCACCTGCTCCATCAGCCGGTAGTCCTCCGATTTCGTTCGCCCAGCTGTCGCCGCAACCCCCTCAGCACTCTGCGGGCTTCCTTCCGGATTCCGTCCGGCTCTGGCAGGCAGGCCTCCCACACTGGGAGCTTCTGCGTCATCGTGGATTGTCGAGATCAGTCGTCCTACTCTCGGTATTAATCGTTCAGGCCTTCAGTCTCGCGACCTACTATGCCCTCTGCTGACTTCTGCACGGTCATCCCCGCACCTCGCGGTGCCGGTAGCCCTGACGGRCAACCGTGCAGATCTCCCCGGGTATTGCGCACCCACTTTCCCGCTTATGCCTGTCGGATCTACGTCATGGCGTTCTGTGCAAGTATCGGGCTTTGCAGATCATGGACCGCTTACCCCGCCATGCCGCCTCATATCCGCTTCCTGTTCGTCAGGCCAGCGTTTTGCCTCGGGCTTCCTTCAGACTCGCAGTCACCCGCGAAACCTTTGCCTCTAGCTAGCACTTCCCCTTGCCGGGTGTGCAGGGGACTTTCACCCCTAAGTAAGTGCGCCCTGCCGGGCGCACCATGAAAAAGCCCCGAATCAATCGGGGTTTTCTGCATAAGTCCATCATCTGCCTACAGGCTGATTCGGGTGGTATCGATCACTCACGCTACTGTCTATCGGCTCTTCCCTCCGCATCGACTGAGTCACAGCTTCGGTAATGGCGTCCCAAATGTCCGGCCTCGTCAGCACAGGCATTTCCTTTGCCAGTACGTTGCTCAGCTTCCCTTCGTTCTGCTCCATCGATCGCAAGAGTCGATCAGCCTGTTGATCCGGCATTTCAACGATCTCCTTGATCGCCTGTCTAGCCCTTATGTGGCTGCGTAAATACCGCGACTCTTCACGCATCTGCTCGGTGATCGTGCGGCGAATGACGTTTGAGATGAACACTACGTGTGGCCCCAGGTTTGGATACCGCCACACCGGACGGGCCTGATCCTGCCCCGTGAATTCAATGTTCGAGACTACGCCGTCAGGGTATTGCGTACGAGTACTGGCGAACGCTACCTGGTCTCGTATGCCCCGCATGAGCGGTTTTGAAACCTGGTCCAGCACGCTGTCATATAGGCGTCGCTCAGCCGAGTCGTCGGTGATAACAGCTGAAATCGGAAGAATCACCGGATCTGGAATGGCCCCAYCACGACGCAAAATATCGTTGATCAGGAAGCGATGGACCCGGCCGTTGCCGTCAGCCAGCGGATGGATATAGACGAAAGCAAACGCGACCACAGCGCTGCGCATGACCGGGGATTGCCCTTGGGTGCGATTCAGAAAGACGCGAATACCTTCTAACATCTGCTCCAAATCACTCTCCGGGGGAGCGACATAATGGACAATCTCCTGATAGCGAACCGTCTCGCCAACAAACACCGGAGATTGCCGAATTCCCAGGCGTGTCAGTGTGGTCACTGCTCCAAGGATTTCTTCTTGCATCTCAGCCAGTGCAGCATCGGTGAGCGGCAGTTCGCCCTGACCGGTTCGTCGCGCCAACACATCTGCGAAACGCTGGATACGCGTAGAACGATCCGCCTCCCCTTCAATGGCGAAGCTGGCTTTGCTTTCCCGCAGTGTCATCCATGCGGCGGCGCGCAGCAGAAGGGCTTCGCCAAATTCTGCGGTCAGTTGACCAAAGAGGTGAGGCACATCGAGGTCCGCTGCTGATTTGACTGCTGCGGTCTTGACGACGATTGGGCAGAAGTAACTCGTGCCTGGCAGGTTGTCATTCACTCGCCAACGCGGCACTTTCACTGACTCTTCGGGTGACGCCGCCACCATCAGATCGGCGTTGATGGCGTCGACATACTTACCGCCAATAGGTTCGGGCGCTTGTAGTAGCTCGCCTGTGAGCCACTCAAACAGGAACGCTGCCCTGCGTGCATATTGGCCGGTGGGCTCAACATTTAACCAGTCTTGTACCGGTGCAGGACCCACCTTGGTAAACAGCCGGGTCAAGAACTCAAGGTTCGGGACTTCATGCCGCAGGTGAAATTGCAAATGGGATGAGAGGTCCGGATCGGGCCGCATATTTTCCGTATAGGTCTCAAGACGAAACCCGTCTTCGACCTGAGTTGACCGTCGGCTACCGACCTGACTTAACACGGATAGCCGTGCCATCGGCAGCACGCCGAATGTCGTCGCTAGCCAGGCAGCACCGATGGGGTCTACGGGAAACTCGCTCACGTCACACTCCTTTGAAAAGCTCGGCCAAATCAAAAATGCCTACAAATGGAGAGTAACGATCAAAATCAGGTTTTGCTGCATAAAAACGATTATTTTTTGATCTGTTTGCATAAAAACGAACATTCCCGGCGCATCAGATTGAGCCCCGTCCTGAGATATCACGCTTTCAAACTTACCCTAAACGCATAAAAACGAGTTTCCGTGCTCAAAAACGATCATAAATCCGGCTTTTTGCATAAAAACGTTTCGAGGCCGGCCAGCCTTACTATGTCCCAGCAGGACGAAACCCGCACCGCCACCCCCGTTC
>NZ_JBFULH010000540.1:0-2800 GCF_056400445.1 Pseudomonas sp. P5_B2
AACTACATTCGAGGTCGCAGCTTCCAGCAGAGTCTGATTTTGATCGATGAATGCCAGAACCTGACACCGCACCAGATGAAAACCATCATCACCCGTGCCGGCGCCGGTTCCAAAGTGGTGTGCCTGGGCAACCTGGCACAGATCGACACCCCTTACCTGTCCGCGACCAGCTCCGGGCTGACATACCTGACCGAACGCTTCAAAGATTTCCCTAACGGTGTGCATATCACCCTGCAAGGGGTGCCTCGCTCGATTCTGGCTGAATACGCCGAATCGCATTTGTAACTGTTCCATCCAAACCGGGCGGCCCTCAAAGGTCGCCTGGTTTTTTATGCTCAACACAAATCTAATTGTGGGAGCGGGCTTGCTCGCGAATGCGGTGTATCAGGCAATATAAATGTCAACTGACACTACGCCTTCGCGAGCAGGCCCGCTCCCACAGGGTTCAAATGTGACTGGATAATCGCGTGCGGAAAATTGACCCGCGGGTTTACAATCGACGCTCCTGATCAGGAGTAACCCTGTGCTGACTCATCTCGATTCCCAAGGTCGCGCCAACATGGTCGACGTCACCGAAAAAGCCGTGACGTTCCGTGAAGCGACGGCCCAAGCGCTGGTGCGCATGCTGCCCGACACCCTGCAGATGATCGTCAGTGGCGGTCATCCCAAGGGTGATGTGTTCGCCGTGGCGCGCATCGCCGGTATTCAGGCGGCGAAGAAAACCAGCGATCTGATTCCTCTGTGCCATCCGCTGATGCTGACCGGCGTCAAAGTCGAGCTCAGTGCCGAAGGTGACGACACCGTGCGCATCGTCGCGCGCTGCAAGTTGTCCGGGCAGACCGGCGTCGAAATGGAAGCGCTGACCGCCGCCAGCGTGGCAGCACTGACTATCTACGACATGTGCAAGGCCGTGGATCGCGGCATGACCATCGAAAGCGTGCGGCTGCTGGAGAAGGTCGGGGGCAAGAGTGGGCATTTCCAGGCGGATCAACCATGAACGTCACGGTGAAGTTTTTCGCGCGTTACCGCGAAGCGCTCGGCGTGGACTCGGTCAAGGTTGAAGGTGATTTCGCCACTGTCGACGACGTGCGCGCGCTGCTGGCTCAGCGCGACGGTGCTGATGTGCTGAGCGAGCAGAACTTGATGTGCGCCCTCAATGAAGACCTTTGCCAGCTGGACGAGCCGGTCAGCGATGGCGATGAAGTGGCGTTCTTTCCGACTGTGACCGGGGGCTGAGCCATGGCGATCCGCGTGCAGTCCACGGCGTTCGATCCCGGTGCCGAAGTCAACGCCATGCACGCTGCCAATGTCGGCGTGGGCGCGGTGGTGAGTTTTGTCGGCTATGTCCGCGACTTCAATGACGGACTCGATGTGGCCGGAATGTTTCTTGAGCACTACCCGGGCATGACCGAGAAGGCCTTGGGCAAGATTGCCATCGAGGCCGAGCAGCGCTGGCCGCTGTTGAAGCTGGAAGTGTTGCACCGCATCGGCGCTCTGGAACCGGGGGAACCGATCGTCTTCGTTGGTGCCGCCAGTGCCCACCGCCAGGCAGCTTTCGACGCCTGCGCCTTTGTCATGGATTACCTGAAAACCCGCGCGCCGTTCTGGAAGAAAGAAGTCACCAGCGATGGTCCGCGTTGGGTTGAGGGGCGTGACAGCGATCATGCGGCGGCGGATCGCTGGAAGAAGTAGATGCTGCAGTGCCCTCAAGTCAGTCATCGCGAGCAGGCTCGCTCCCACAGTAGGTCTCCATGAACACAATATTTGTGTTCGACAAAGATCCCCTGTGGGAGCCAGCCTGCTGGCGATGGGGCTATTCGCTTCACCCAATAACCAACTGACTCACCGCCCGACCATCGACCGGGCATGATCCCGCTTGCCCGATTGACGGGTAATACATAAAAGTCCAGTATGGAATTACAAGTACAAAAAACCTGTTCACCGTTTCAGCTCTTCCTTCTGTCTTGCCAAACCAACAACAACCCGCGAGAGAACGAACATGAAGAAATTCCCCCTCATCACCGGTCTGGCCCTGAGCCTGTTGGCGTGCAGCAGCGTGTTTGCCGCCGAAAAAGCGCTGCGCATCGGTATCGAGGCGGCTTACCCGCCGTTTGCTTCCAAAACCGACCAGGGCAAGATTGTCGGTTTCGACTACGACATCGGCAATGCCCTGTGCGCGCAGATGAAGGTCGAGTGTGTGTGGGTCGAAGGCGAATTCGATGGACTGATTCCTTCCCTTAAAGTGAAGAAAATCGACATGGCCCTGTCGTCCATGACCATCAACGAAGACCGCAAGAAGTCGGTGGATTTCTCCCACAAGTACTATTTCACCTCATCGCGTCTGGTGATGAAGGACGGCGCGGTGGTCGATGACCAGTACGCCAGCCTCAAAGGCAAAACCGTAGGCGTGCAGCGCGCCACCACCACCGACCGTTACGCCACTGAGGTTTTCGAACCCAAGGGCATCAACGTCAAGCGCTATGGCAATAACGAAGAAATCTACATGGACCTGGCTGCCGGTCGCCTTGATGCGATTTTTGCCGATACCATTCCGCTGAATGACTTCCTGTCGATGCCGCGTGGCAAGGGTTACGCGTTTGTCGGGCCAGAGTTGAAGGACCCGAAATACGTGGGTGAGGGTGCGGGGATTGCTGTGCGCAAGGGAAATACTGAATTGGTTAGTGAACTGAATGCGGCCATTGATGGCATTCGAGCCAATGGCGAATATCAGAAGATTTCGGACAAGTACTTCAAGTCAGACATCTACGGCGATTGATAAATCGCCTTCGCGAGCAAGCCC
>NZ_JBFULH010000541.1:0-2794 GCF_056400445.1 Pseudomonas sp. P5_B2
GATTGCTTTCATTATCTTTCGAATCGAAATTTAGCAGCCAATGTCGAAGCGCAATACGCCCCAACGCCGACACAATATCCTCACCTTGCTCAATGAGCAGGGCGAAGTCAGTGTGGATGAGCTTGCAAAACGTTTCGAAACTTCGGAAGTTACGATTCGCAAGGATCTGGCAGCGCTGGAAAGTAATGGCCTGCTGCTGCGTCGTTACGGCGGAGCGATCACCATGCCTCAGGAATTGGTCGCTGACATCGGCCAACCCGTCTCCAAATATAAACAAGCCATTGCCCGCGCCGCCGTCACACGTATTCGGGAGCATGCGCGGATCATCATCGATAGCGGCAGCACCACCGCCGCGATGATTCCGGAACTCGGTCAACAGCCAGGGTTGGTGGTGATGACCAATTCCCTGCATGTTGCCAATGCGTTGAGCGAGCTCGAACACGAGCCGGTACTGTTGATGACCGGCGGTACCTGGGACCCGCATTCCGAGTCCTTTCAGGGACAGGTTGCAGAGCAGGTCTTGCGCTCTTACGACTTTGACCAATTGTTTATCGGGGCCGATGGCATCGATCTGGTCCGCGGTACCACCACTTTCAACGAACTGTTGGGGCTGAGCCGGGTCATGGCAGAAGTCGCCCGCGAAGTCGTCGTGATGGTGGAGGCCGACAAGATCGGCCGCAAAATCCCCAACCTGGAGCTGCCATGGAGCAGTGTCCATACCCTTATTACCGATGATCGCCTTTCGCTAGCAGCACGCGATCAGATTCAGGCCCGCGGAATCAATTTGATTTGCGCGGCTGTCAGTCAGGAGAAATAGCATGTGTGGAATTGTCGGCGCAGTCGCAGAACGTAACGTCACCGCCATCCTGCTCGAAGGCCTTAAGCGCCTGGAATACCGAGGCTATGACAGCGCCGGTGTGGCGGTCTTCACTAACGATGCAAAGCTCGAACGCATGCGTCGTCCGGGCAAGGTCAGCGAGTTGGAACTGGCACTTGAAGCCGAGCCACTGGTCGGTCGCCTTGGCATCGCCCACACCCGTTGGGCCACACACGGTGCACCTTGCGAGCGCAATGCCCACCCGCATTTCTCCGGCGATCTGGCCGTGGTGCACAACGGCATCATCGAAAACCACGAAGCCCTGCGTGAGCAACTCAAAGCCTTGGGTTATGTGTTCACCTCGGACACCGACACCGAAGTCATTGCCCACCTGCTGAATCACAAACTCAAGGACCTGCGCGATCTGACAGTGGCCCTCAAGGCCACCGTTAAAGAGTTGCACGGCGCTTATGGTCTGGCCGTGATCAGTGCCGATCAGCCGGATCGTCTGGTCGCTGCTCGCAGTGGTAGCCCGTTGGTGATTGGTTTGGGCCTGGGTGAAAACTTCCTCGCTTCCGATCAGTTGGCCCTGCGCCAGGTCACTGACCGTTTCATGTACCTGGAAGAAGGCGATATCGCTGAAATTCGCCGTGACAGCGTGCATATCTGGGACGTTGACGGCAAAGCCGTCGAGCGCGACACCGTGCAGTATCGCGACGGTGCCGAGGCCGCGGACAAGGGCGAGTACCGCCACTTCATGCTCAAGGAAATCCACGAGCAACCGGCGGTTGTTCAGCGCACCCTCGAAGGTCGTCTGAGCCCGAACGGCGTGCTGGTACAAGCATTCGGTCCACAGGCTGCCGAGTTGTTCGCCAAAGTGCGCAACGTGCAGATCGTTGCCTGCGGCACCAGCTATCACGCCGGTATGGTTGCCCGATACTGGCTTGAAGAACTGGCCGGCATCCCGTGCCAGGTCGAGGTGGCCAGCGAATTCCGCTACCGCAAAGTCGTGGTGCAGCCAGACACCCTGTTCGTGAGCATCTCCCAGTCCGGTGAAACCGCCGACACCCTGGCCGCACTGCGCAACGCCAAGGAGCTTTCAAGAGAAGAAGGGGGCTACCTCGCCAGCCTGGCGATCTGCAACGTCGGTATCAGTTCGCTGGTGCGTGAGTCCGACCTCACCCTACTGACCCAGGCCGGTCGCGAAATTGGCGTGGCGTCGACCAAAGCCTTCACTACTCAACTGGTGGGCCTGCTGTTACTGACCCTGTCCCTGGGTCAGGTTCGCGGCACATTGGTCAAAGGCGTCGAAGCAACTTTGGTTGAAGAACTGCGTCGTCTGCCAACCCGCCTGGGCGAAGCCCTGGCCATGGACAGCACCGTCGAGAAAATCGCCGAACTGTTCGCTGAGAAGAACCACACGCTGTTCCTCGGCCGTGGTGCGCAATTCCCGGTAGCGATGGAAGGGGCGCTGAAGCTAAAGGAAATCTCCTACATCCACGCTGAAGCCTACCCGGCTGGCGAGCTGAAACACGGTCCGTTGGCGCTTGTGGATAACGACATGCCGGTGGTGACCGTGGCGCCGAACAACGAGCTGCTGGAGAAGCTCAAATCCAACCTCCAGGAAGTCCGCGCCCGTGGTGGTCAATTGATTGTCTTCGCAGACGAGCAGGCCGGCATGACCAATGGTGAAGGCACACACGTTGTGCACATGCCGCACATCCACGACATCCTGTCTCCGATCCTCTACACCATCCCGCTGCAGTTGTTGTCGTACTACGTTGCTGTGTTGAAAGGTACGGACGTTGACCAGCCGCGTAATCTGGCGAAGTCGGTGACGGTGGAATAAGTCGAAAGACGCAGGGGCACGATCCGTGCCCCTGCGTTTTTTATCCATGCACTCAAAACACTGTAGAAAAATCCCCGAAAAAATCCGCGAAATACCCCCGTAATACACAAACTAGAAAACGCTGAAAG
>NZ_JBFULH010000542.1:0-2776 GCF_056400445.1 Pseudomonas sp. P5_B2
ATGGAGGGCAATCCGCTGGAAGAGGGTGGCCTGGAATACCTCTTCGGTCTTTACATCGACGAGGCTGGGCAGCAAACCTTCAAACCCTTCTGGGCGCATACCCGAGAAGAAGAAAAGATCGCCTTCGAGCAGTTCATCGACTGGGTCATCGGCCATCTCAAACGTTACCCCGACGCGCATATTTACCACTATGCCAGCTACGAAGAGACGGCCATCAAACGCCTGATGAGCCAGCACGGGACGCGTGAAGCACAAGTGGACTGGTTGCTGCGCAACGGCAAACTGATCGATCTGTACAAGGTCGTGCGCGAAGCGATCCGGGTGTCCGAACCCAGCTACTCGATCAAGAATATCGAGCACTTTTACATGGAACAGCGCGACGGCGACGTCACCAATGCCGGCGCGAGTATCGTGTTTTATGAGCAGTGGAAAGAGACCGGCGAATCGAAGTTGCTTGAGCAGATCGAGCATTACAACAAAGACGACGTGCTATCCACCTATCTTCTTCGTAACTGGCTGTTGGAAATCAAGCCGTCGAGTGCAGGCGCTTTTCTTGGATCTGAAGCCGAAAGCGAGAAATCCATGGCGGAGCAAAAGGAGATCGAGATTCGTCTGGAAGATTATCGCGATCGTTTGCTGGGGGGGATGTGCACTGACGAAGAGGCCATGAGTGACGAGGATCAGGTCACGTTGCTCACCTTCCAGCTACTCGACTTCCACCGCCGTGCAGAGAAGCCAACGTGGTGGCAGCTGTTCAGTCGGCAGGACATGACAACCGAGGAGCTGCTGGAGGATATCGAGAGCCTGGCCGGTTTGCGGCGCACAAACACACCGCCTGAACCGAACAAGAAATCGTTTTTGTATGAGTACAGTTTCGACCCTCAAGAAACCAAAATGCGTACGGGTTCTCAGGGCGTCATCACCGAGTCCCTGGTCAGCGTACAGCTGGTTAATCTGGACCATGACAACGGTCTGGCGACATTCAAGGCTACCGAGAGAAATGCACCGCCTGATTACTTCGACATGATTCCCGGGAGGCCGATCCCGTCTACTTCGCTGCGCAAGGCGTTGTTCCGTTATGCCGACAGCCTCTTGGCCGGCGAACAGCGCTTCCAGGCGGTTGCAGACTTTCTACATCGTCGCGCTCCGCGGGTGAAGGGCATTAAGCCGGGTGCACCACTGCTTGATTCAAGCCTGCCGACGATTGATGCCATCAAGCAGGTGGTGCGAAACCTCGAGCACAGCGTGCTGTTTATTCAGGGGCCGCCTGGTGCAGGCAAGACCTACACCGGCTCGCACGTCATCGTTGATTTGCTCAAGGCGGGCAAGCGTATCGGCGTAACTTCCAATTCGCACCACGCCATCAATAACCTGCTGGCGGCGGTTGAATCTCGTGCGCAAGAAGAGGGATACACTTTCACGGGATTGAAAAAGTCCTCGGAGGGCGAAGGCACGGAGTTCACCGGCCGCTGCATCCGTTCCATCGAGGAAAAAAAGGAGTTCCTCGATGCGTGGGGGCCGAACATTAACTTGACCGCCGGCACCGCCTGGCTATTTGCCGACCCCGTCTTCACCGAGCAACTGGATTACCTCTTCGTCGACGAGGCTGGTCAGGTGAGTGTGGCGAATCTGGTCACGATGGGCTTGGCTGCGCGAAACATCGTCCTGATGGGCGACCAGATGCAATTGTCGCAGCCAGTGCAAGGCGTGCATCCGGGCCGCTCCGGCGATTCCATCCTCGACTATCTGTTGGATGGCACGCCCACAATCGCACCTGATCGTGGGGTGTTCCTGGCGCAAACCTGGCGGATGCACCCCAACGTTTGCTCGTTCATTTCGCAAGCAGTGTACGAAGGGCAACTTTCTTCGGCGCCCGGTACTGAGAAGCGGGTGTTGTTACTGGATGGCCAGCGACCGGAAGTGCCGAACAGCGGGCTGATGTTTTGCCCTGTGGAGCACGATGGCAACAGCCAGAGTTCGGACGAAGAAGCGGCGCAAGTCCAGGAGCTTTACGCATACTTCCTGCGCCAGCGTTATGTGGATAACAAGGGCGTAGAGCACGCGATCTGCATCGAAAACATCCTGGTAGTAGCCCCGTATAACCTGCAAGTACAGTTGTTGAAACAGATGCTGCCAGCGGGCGCTCGTGTCGGTACTGTGGATAAGTTTCAGGGGCAGGAAGCGGAGATTGTTATCGTATCGATGGCAACCTCCAATGAAGACTATTTGCCCAGAGACATTGGCTTCCTGTACTCGAAAAATCGCTTGAATGTAGCCGTCAGCCGGGCGAAATCGCTGGCCTGTATCGTCGCCAGCCCCGATCTAACTGCCATACGCTGCCTGACTCCGCACGACATGAGCCTAGTCAACGGTTTGTGCATGRCTGTCAGGTACGGGACGGCTGCCAATGCTCTCGCCCTGTGTGAGTAGTGCCATCAAGGGTTTTGTCATCTATCCGCAACAGGGAAGACAGTAATGCCATACACGCCCGCTTTGCTTTCTCTGCTGCAGAAGGCTTTGGCCTCGACGAGCTTTTGCGTTGATGACATGGAGGGGCTCGGCTTGGGGGACTGGCACGCTTCAGTGCTTCTCGACAATACGCAGTATCTGTCGTCGTTTGATCCGCTGGCGTTCAATGACCGGAATCTTGTGGGGGACACCCCACTGGACATCGCCTATCGTCTGAACCGAATCGCCCTGATCGAGAAGCTGGAGGCACTCGGTGCCTTGGGGGACAAGCAACTGCGGGGCTGGAAAGGGCTCGGCAGCTTCATGC
>NZ_JBFULH010000543.1:0-2764 GCF_056400445.1 Pseudomonas sp. P5_B2
GTGTGTCGATCAGCCGACGCTTGTGGCTCATCTTGATCGTGTCGGTGGTGATGTTGTTGACGCTGGGTCTGTTGATGCTCAAGCAGATTCACGACGACCTTTATCAGGCCAAGGCCCAGAAAACCCAGCACGTGGTGCAGACTGCCAGCGGCATTTTGAACTACTACCACGACCTGGAAACGCTCGGCACCCTGACCCGCGATGCCGCGCAGAAGCAGGCGTTGACGGCGGTTCGCGGGCTGCGTTATGACCAGAGTGACTATTTCTGGATCAACGATCTGACGCCGGTGATGATCATGCACCCGACCAACCCCAAACTCGACGGCCAAAACCTGTCGGCCATCCGCGATCCGGATGGTTTCGCAGTGTTTAACGAGATGGTCGCCGTGGCCAGGGCCAAGGGTGCCGGTATGGTCAACTACCGCTGGCCAAAACCGGGCGCCAGTGCTCCGGTCGAAAAAACCTCTTACGTCAAACTCTTCGAGCCTTGGGGATGGGTGATTGGCTCGGGTGTTTACATCGATGATATGCAGGCCGAGTTTTATGGCCAGGTCTGGCGGGCGACGTTTCTCGGCGTGGTGATTGCACTGGTGATGGCGCTGCTGGTCATCCTGATTGCGCGCAGTATCGTGCGCCCGCTCCAGGACACAGTGAACGCCATGGCCAACATTGCCAGCGGTGAAAGTGACCTGACCCGCAGCCTGGATACTCAGGGTCAGGACGAGGTGGCGCAACTGGCGCGGCACTTCAACGCCTTCACCACCAAGCTGCGCCAGGTAATCACCGAGTTACAGGTATCCGCCAGTGCACTGGGTCAGTCGTCCAGTGAATTGGGCAATGACGCCACCCAGGCCCAGCAACGGAGCCAGCAACAGTCCCAGCAGATGGAACTGGTGGCTACTGCTATTAATGAAGTGACCTATGGCGTGCAGGATGTGGCCAAGAACGCCGAGCATGCAGCCAGCGAAATGCGCGATGCCGAATCTCAGGCGCAGCAGGGACAGATCAACATTGACGGGAGCCTGCAACAGATCGACAAACTGTCTGGCACTATCGATCAAGCCGTGGAAGTCATTCGCACCCTGGCGGCAGAAAGCAAGCAGATCGGTAGCGTGCTGGAGGTAATCCGCTCCATCGCCGAGCAAACCAACCTGCTCGCCCTGAACGCGGCCATCGAAGCCGCCAGGGCCGGTGAGCAGGGTCGAGGATTTGCGGTGGTGGCCGATGAAGTGCGCCTGCTGGCCCAGCGCACGCAGAAGTCCACGGCTGAGATCCAGTCGATGATCGAGCGCTTGCAGAGTCATTCGGAAGCAGCGGTCAAAGTCATCGGCGATAGCAGCCGCGCGTCACAACTGACTATCGAACAGGCCGGCCTGGCCGGTGCCAGTTTGAATGCAATTGGCCAGGCGTTGCGCAACCTCAACGGGTTGAACGCCTCTATCGCCAGCGCAACGTTGCAGCAAGCTCATGTAGTGGAGGATATCAATCAGAACGTGACCCAGGCCGCCGGGTTGTCCCATAGCACCGCGCTGGCGGCACAGCAGTCGAGTGTTGCCAGTGTCCGCTTGAAAGATCTGAGCGAGCAGCTGAACGGACTCCTCAAACAATTTCGCGTCTAACCCGCCTGTAGCAGCTGTCGAGCAACGCTCTGTGGCGAGGGGGCTAGTCGGAACGCCGCATCGCCCCGTTGGGTTGCGAAGCAGCCCGAAACTCATGAGCGTTTCCGTATCGTGCCAGTGCTGCGCACTGGAGCGGGGGCAAGCCCCCTCGCCACAGAGCGCTGCTCGACAGCTGCTACAAAGCCGGACAGGTTCTACTTGGTCGCAGCTGCCGGTACAATCCGCTCCCCCACTTTGCTTTCCCCAAGGAACCTCCATGTCCGGGCTTGAACTGTTTGCCGCCGCCCTCGGTGTCATCGCCGTCTGGTTGACCGTCAAACAGAACCCCTGGTGCTGGCCAATCGGTCTGGTCATGGTGCTGCTTTATAGCTGGATTTTTTTTGAGGTGAAGCTGTATTCGGACATGCTCCTGCAAGTGATCTACGCCGCGCTGCAACTCTACGGCTGGCGGCAATGGACCCGCGCAGGCGAGGCGAATAGCGGTCGGCTGGTCAGCCGGCTCGACGCAAAGTCGGTGGCCCTGTGCCTTGCAATCGGCGCGCTGGGCAGTGTGCTGTTGGGCGCCGCCATGGCGCACTGGACTGATGCCGCCCAGCCATGGCTCGACGCTGCACTGACGGGCTTCAGCCTGGTCGCTCAGATGTGGATGGCGCAAAAACGCGTGCAATGCTGGCCACTCTGGATCGCCGTTGATGTGATTTTCGTCGGACTGTTCATCTATAAAGGCATGTACCTCACGTCTGCCCTCTATGCACTGTTCCTGTTGCTGGCGGTGCAAGGCTGGCGGGAATGGCGTGCCGACCCGGCATTACGCGCATGAAGGTTTTGGTGCTCACGGGGCCTGAATCCAGTGGAAAGAGCTGGCTTTCTGGTGAGATTCACGCCAATTTCGGCGGTATATTGGTCAATGAGTACGTTCGGCTTTTCATCGACAGTAATGTTCGCAATACCTGCTACGATGACATTACGTCGATAGCACATGGCCAGTTGGCTTGGGAAGATGAAGCACGAGCCAAACAACCGCCACTGCTGATCCTCGATRCGCATCTATTAAGCAATATCCTTTGGAGTCGAACGTTATTTGGCGATTGCCCGACATGGATCGAGCAAGCATTGCTGGAGCGTCACTACGACCTGCATTTGCT
>NZ_JBFULH010000544.1:0-2760 GCF_056400445.1 Pseudomonas sp. P5_B2
GCGGTGAACAGCACAGATTCAGCTGCGAAGCCTATCAAAACAATGAAGAGATAGTTACTGACGCTGTTGGGGGGAGGCGGCGTCGGTCCCCACTGCAACCGAAACCAAGACTGCCATCCCACAAAAAATTGATTGTTGACTCAAGAAGATGACTCGTCCTGCGAAGGACCGAAGCCTTCCTTCCAGTTCGCTGAAATTCAGGTAATAGCACGGCTTTTATGGCAGCGATCAAGCGTTTGACATCACCTACAGGTAACTGAAATGCAGCGGACATATCCTTTGGAAGTATTTGTTCCATTTCACCTCATTGCAGCGCAGTTAACACAAAAAAAGATTCATGAACTGCTGGCCCCATGTGCCAATGACCACCCCAGCCTTAGCCAAGGGTAGTCAGTCGCACAGGATTAAGCCCTTCGTTTAATGGCAACCTTGGTCGGCAAGTGATATGCAGCCTTCACGGCCCACCACTACATGATCCAATGTCTGGGCGCCAATCATGTTGAGAGCATTCTTGAGGATCGTGGTCAGTGCGCAATCGGCGCGGCTGGGCTCGGAATGGCTAGACGGACGGTTGTGCACTAGGATCACGGCCGCTGCGTTATGCTCCAAGGATATCTTGACCGCCTCCCGAGGTGATACGCAGGCAACTTCCAGTGCGCCCCTGAATAGCTCTTTGAAGCCGATAACCCGGTGCTCTGTATCGAGCAGTAGCAAAGCAAAGACTTCGTAATCATGGAATTGCAGCAGGGTTTTTAGGTGACTGAAGACGAGTCGACGCTCATTCAACGCCCGTCCTTTAGACAGACGATACATCGCGAGTTGTTGAGCCATCTGCAGGATGTCGGCTTCGGTGACCGGTGATTCCATGACATAAGTTCCGGTCTCTTCACCGGCTCTGAGTTTGGGATATTTCATGGGGACTCTCCTGAACTGGAAGACCTTGGTCATGTTGGAAGTTTGATTAGTGGGCGCGAGCGGAGTGGTCACTGCCGCTTTGGAAAGATTTAGATTCCAGCTTTTGTGCCAGGGAGGTTTTGGCTGGGGCCGCTGTTTTGGGTGCTGCTTCTTCCTTGCCCGGCTGATCTTCAGCTGCGGGGAAAAACTCCTCGACGATGGCGCCGGTGTCCTCCTCATTGTCTTCAAAGGCGCCGTTGTTAAAGCCCTGTCGTGCCGCGCGATCCAAGGCGGTCTGGTCAAAGCAAGAGACTTGTCGGGTTTCGTCAAGCTGCCTGGCTTCCAGCAAGGCGTCTTCCATGCTCAAGCCACTGCGCACGGTGATATCCACGTAGAAGATTGGCGTGCCATGGCTTTGGCGGGTGGACTTACCGCGCAGGCGTAGCTCCAGTGGCAGGCAGGCCAGGCGGTTGCCGGAGATGGCCTGGAAATACTGCAGGCGTGCCGCCAGAGTGCGAATGCTGTTAAAACCGGTGGTACGGAAGACAAAACTGCCTAGCTGATCATCGTCACCAATTACCACGTTCAGCCGGCCGTAAGGCTTGCAGGCATTGCCTTGGGCCAGTGAGCAGCCATCCGGTGAAGGGCAGGGCAACGACTGGATGCCGTCCTTGGTCAAACGCTTGCAGGTCTCACYATTGCCGACGCACACCGGCCGGCCGGTGTTACGGTCGAACAGACTGTAGTCAGCCCGAAAGTTGAGGTCCGGCTCGTTGAACAACAAACGGATCGGAATGCTGCGCAGCTTGCCGTCCTGGCCATTGCGCAGTTCCTCATTGAGCGGGTGCAGCAGCCAGCCGTCGCGGCTCTGTACCTGCGAAGTAATAGTGAACTGATCATCTTTCTCCGGCAGACGTTTGCCGTTTTTCTCGACGACCTTGCCGATGGAAATACGCCCGAGTACAGGAGGGGTAATGGCTAAACCTTTGAGCATGGCGGTTATCCTTGATCTGGAAATAAAAAAGCCACCGGGACGTGATCGGTCCGGGTGGCTTATGTACGGTGGGTAGAGTCAGGCGATCAGGAAACGACGACTGCCTGTTTTGATCTTGGGGTATCGGGCCTGCAGGTAGGGTTTATCCTTGAGCATCTGTTCGACATCGAGCATGGTGCTGTCCTTGGACTTCTTCCAGCTGATGTAGCCCTCGGTAAACTCCGCGCGGGTGGCGACGCCCATGGCCTGCTGCAAGACTTGTTTGAGCTGCGCCTCACGCGTCTCTTGCTGACCAATGCTCTGGCGAACAGCCTTGAGCTCCAGGTAGGTGCTGGCCAGCTCCGGGTGCTGGCTGAAGTCCAGGGTCTGACCGTTGTCCTCGGGGTAGAGGCAGCGTAGTGCGGCTTCCGCTGAGTCCGTACCATCGGCCGGTGGCGGGGTATCACTGACCACGTAATCCCAGAACAGCCGCTCCAGGTCGATCAGCCGAGCAATCATCGACTCGTCTCGTTCGATGCGGTGGATCTCCAGGTGTTGGCCACCCAGCAGTACCACCACATCCGCCGCCTGCTTGCCGGTCACTGCCAACTGGTGCATGACCTGTAACTGCACATACTCAGGCACGCCTTCTTTCCAGAGGCGAGCGCCGTTGATGCCGGCTGTTTTGCATTCAAGGATTTGTACATCGTCTGCACCGATCACCTCTCGGTCGATGTTGGCCAGCATCCAGGGCAGTTTAGGATCCGGATGCTGCAGCACTGCATTGATACGTCGTACTCGGTTACCGCTACGCTTGCTGTAATGCCAGGCGACGATGGGCTCCAGCACATTGCCCCAGTAGGCTGGACTCTCTTCATCCTGCGGATCGAGCT
>NZ_JBFULH010000545.1:0-2752 GCF_056400445.1 Pseudomonas sp. P5_B2
CAACCCAACGGGGCGGTGCGAGGTTTCGCTAAATCCCCTCGCCACAAATCCGCGATTTTATGGAGGGCCGTCATGCGCCTGATTCAATTTGAAAACACTGCCGGTGAGCGCCAGGTCGGCCTCGTCGATGGGGCACAGGTGCAGGTGCTCAAAGGCACCCGCAGCACCCGTGAACTGGCACTCGCGGCAATTCGCGCCCAACGTAGCCTGCAAGAAGAAGTCGCTCAACGCGGTACCGAGGCCGGCCCGGACTACGCGCAACTGTTGCAACAGGGCAAAGTCCTGCCGCCGTTGGATCACGAAGACCCGGCCCATTGCCTGATCAGCGGCACCGGCCTGACTCATCTGGGCAGCGCAGCAGCGCGGGACAAGATGCACCAGCAGGACGGCGCCGTCGAAGCCGGCATGACCGACACCATGTGCATCTTCAAATGGGGCCTGGAGGGCGGAAAACCAGCGGCCGGTCTGGTCGGTGCGCAGCCGGAATGGTTCTACAAAGGTGACGGCAGCATCGTCGTGCGCCCCGGCGCGGATTTTCCGGTGCCGCCGTTTGCCGAGGACGCGGGTGAAGAACCCGAGTTGACCGGCCTCTATGTGATTGGCGACGACGGCCTGCCGTATCGCGTTGGTTATGCCCTGGGCAACGAGTTTTCCGACCATGTGATGGAACGGCGCAACTACCTGTACCTGGCGCATTCGAAACTGCGCTATTGCTCGTATGGTCCTGAGTTGCGCATCGGTGAATTGCCCAGGCACCTGGTCGGCACCAGTCGCATCAAGCGCAACGGCGAAACAATCTGGGAAAAAGAATTTCTCAGCGGCGAAGACAACATGTGCCACAGCCTCGCCAATCTCGAATTTCACCATTTCAAATACACGCAGTTTTTGCGCCCCGGCGATGTCCATGTGCACTACTTCGGCACCGCCACGCTGTCGTTTGCCGACGGCGTGAAAACCCAGCCGGGCGATCACTTTCAGATCAGCCTCGATGAGTTTGGTGCACCATTGGTCAACGGTATCGGCGAAAGTACCCCACCGTTGGCTATCGGCCAGGTGCGTGCGCTTTAAGTCTTCAATTACCGGCGTTGTTGGCCGGTCAAGGAATCACTCATGACCACGTTACTGGGACACAACTACATCGGCGGTCGCCGCAGCGCCAACGGCACGCTGCAACTGCAAAGCCTCGACGCAACCACCGGCGAAGCGCTGCCGGGCACCTTCTTTCAGGCATCTGAAGCCGAAGTGGATGCCGCCGCCAAAGCCGCGGCTGCCGCTTACCCGGTCTACCGCAACCTGAGCGCGGAACAACGCGCACGATTCCTCGATGCCATCGCCGATGAAATCGATGCACTCGACGATGATTTCGTCGCCACCGTGTGCCGCGAAACCGCGCTGCCGGCGGGGCGAATTCAGGGCGAGCGCGCACGCACCAGCGGGCAGATGCGCTTGTTCGCCAAGGTCCTGCGTCGCGGTGATTTCTACGGTGCGCGGATTGATCGGGCGCTGCCGGATCGCCAACCGTTGCCGCGTCCGGATCTGCGCCAATACCGCATCGCGTTAGGGCCGGTCGCAGTGTTCGGCGCGAGTAACTTTCCGCTGGCGTTTTCTACCGCCGGCGGCGATACCGCGTCGGCATTGGCCGCTGGTTGCCCGGTGGTGTTCAAGGCTCACAGCGGTCACATGGCGACGGCCGAGTGGGTGGCGGACACGATCATCCGTGCCGCCGAGCGCACCGAAATGCCGGCGGGCGTATTCAATATGATCTACGGCGGGGGCGTCGGTGAGTGGCTGGTCAAGCACCCGGCAATTCAGGCGGTGGGTTTCACCGGTTCGCTCAAGGGCGGTAATGCCCTGAGCCACATGGCCGCGACCCGGCCACAGCCAATCCCGGTGTTTGCCGAGATGTCGAGCATCAACCCGGTGTTCCTGCTGCCCGAAGCGCTCGCGCTACGCGGCGAACAAATCGCCGCGCAGCTTGCCGGTTCAGTTACCCAGGGTTGTGGTCAATTCTGTACCAATCCTGGCCTGGTCATTGGCCTGCGTTCGCCGCAGTTCAGCACCTTTCTGGAAAGCTTTTGCGCCAGCATGAACCAGCAACCGGCGCAAACCATGCTCAACGCCGGTACGCTGGCCAGCTACAACCGAGGCCTTGGCGAGCTGCACGAACATTCGGGGCTGACCCATCTGGCGGGCAGACCGCAGCAGGGCAATCAGGCTCAGCCGCAGGTATTTCAGGCCGATGTCAGCCTGTTGCTCGAGGGGGATGAGCTGCTGCAGGAAGAAGTCTTCGGGCCGACCACCATCGTCGTCGAAGTCGAGAACCAGGCCCAGTTGGCGGCGGCGTTGCAGGGGTTGCGCGGGCAACTGACAGCGACCTTGATTGGCGAGGCCGGGGAGTTGCTGGAGTATCGCTGGCTGGCAGAAATGCTTCAGGAAAAGGTCGGGCGGATTTTGCTCAATGGTTATCCGACCGGGGTCGAGGTGTGCGAGGCGATGGTGCATGGCGGGCCGTACCCGGCGACGTCCGATTCCCGGGGGACGTCGGTGGGGACGCTGGCGATTGATCGCTTCCTGCGGCCGGTGTGCTTCCAGAATTATCCGGATGCGTTGTTGCCCGAGGCGTTGCAGAACGCTAATCCGCTAGGGATTCGGCGGTTGGTGGATGGGGAGGTGAGTGACCAGGTTCTGTAATTTTTGGTGCCTGGACTACCGCCTTCGCGAGCAAGCCCGCTCCCACATTTGACCGCATTCC
>NZ_JBFULH010000546.1:0-2739 GCF_056400445.1 Pseudomonas sp. P5_B2
AAATGTGGCACACCATCAAGCAAGGCAAACCCTGGATGGGGATTGTGAAAAACCGTGCGAAAAATGGTGATTACTATTGGGTCAGCGCGTACGTCACGCCCATCTATCAAAGCGGGCGCATGAGTGGATACGAGTCGGTTCGCTCGGTGCCCAGCCGTGATCAAGTCCGTCGGGCATCCGCTCTCTACGCAAGGATGCGCGCCGGTAAGCCGATCGTTGCGCTGAGCGCACGGATTTTCCGGCCTCTGCAACACGCTTGGCCATTATTGATAGCCGGTGGGGTTTCACTACTGGGTTATCAGTCGTTACCAAAAACTGCAGCAGAATGTGCCATGGTCGCGAGCCTGGGTATGGCCTGGTACCTGATCGAGTCCCGACATCGCCGGGCTATTGAACGTACCCTGGCCGAGCATCCGAAAGCATTTTCCGATCCGTTGGTAGCGCTCATGTTTAGCGACAACCATGGCCCCCAGGGTCGCTTGGACATGGCCATGCTCAGTGAGGAGTCTCGCTTGCAGACAGCCTTGAGCAGGCTTGTCGATGCCGGTGTCAATGTAAAGGCCAAGGCGGCACAGTCATCCGAACTGTCCGGTTCGCAAGCGCAGTCGCTTGATCGCCAACGCAGCGAAACGGATCAGTCTGCCGCGGCCATCGCGCAAATGGCGGCAACAAACCAGGAGGTGACTCAAAACGTCATCACAACTGCGCATGCTGCGTCTGAAGCTGACCAGTTGACCCGAGAAGGCAGTGAACTGGCGCGGCAAAGTCTGCGCGCCATGGAAGCCATGAATGCGGCCGTCAACGAAATCGGCCAGGCAGTCAACGCACTGGCGAGCGAGACGCAATCCATCGGCAGTGTCGTGGATGTCATCACCTCGATTGCCGAACAGACCAACCTGCTGGCGCTCAACGCGGCCATCGAGGCAGCCCGGGCAGGTGAGCAAGGTCGAGGTTTTGCCGTGGTGGCCGACGAGGTGCGCTCACTGGCACAGCGCACCCGCACCTCCACCGAGCAGATCCACGGCATCATCGCTTCACTGAACAGCGGTGCTGATCGCGCAGTATCGACCGCCAGCAAGGGTGAGCAGATTTCCCGCGACAGCATGCAGCGTGTCGAGGCGGTGCAGTCGGCGCTGGTCGGCATCAGTCAAGCCGTCAGCCGGATCACCGACATGAGCCAGCAAATGGCGTCGGCATCCGAGCAGCAAAGTCACGTGACTGAAGATATCAATCAACAGATCACGCGGATTGCTCAGTTGTGTGATCACAGTGCCGGACAGGCCAAGCAAGGCGCCGCGATCAGCCAGGATCTTGAAGAAATGGCTGAATATCTGCACAGCCTGGCCGAGCGCTTTAGCCGGTAGCCATTCGCTTCAATTGCTGACCTGCAGGGATGTGGGTCAGCCGCAGGCGGGGCGGCCAATCAGCGAACTCGCCAACAACGCCTCCAGCCCCATCGGCTTGGCAAAAAAGTATCCCTGGGCCTGCCCTGCACCCATTTCGCGCAGCAAGTCCAGGGTCGCTTCATCCTCGACACCTTCGGCCACCACACTCAGGTCCAGCGACTCAGCCATCCGCACAATTGCCCGGACGATTGCGCGACTGCGAGCGCTGGTGGTCAGTTCGAGGATGAATGACTTGTCGATCTTCAAACCGCTGAAACGGTATTGATGCACATAGCTCAGGGATGAAAAACCGGCACCGAAGTCATCGAGCACCACCGACATACCGTTATCGGCCAGTTGTTGCATGGTCAGTCGGGCAATGGCAGGCTCAGCCACCAGCGCACCTTCAGTCAGTTCCAGGCAGATTCGCGATGGCGCGACCCCATGCCGCTCCAACAATGCCAGCACATCACTGGCGAAGTCCGGGCGCGTCATGCTGTAGCTGGAACAATTGACGTGCACTGCAGGCCAATTGGCATGCTCGGGCTGGGCGAGTATCGCCGCCACGCTGGTGAGCATGTAGAGGTCCAGTCGACCGATCAGGCGCAACCCTTCGACATCCGGTAAAAACTCGCCCGGCGCGATCACCCGACCGCCCGGCTGATGCCAACGGACCAGTGCTTCAAGCGCCAACAGTTCGCCGCTTTCGACGCTGACAATTGGCTGGAAATACGGCAGCAGTTCGTCCGTACGTTTGAGCGCGTTGCGCAAGGCTCCTTCCCGTTCCACCTGGTCCGAGACTTCACGGCGCACTTCCTGGTTGAACACCGCGTAGCTGTCGCGCCCGGCACTCTTGACCCGGTACATCGCCGCATCGGCATCGCGCAGCAAATCGGCTGGCTCGTGATGAAACTGACTGTCGGCGCTGACAATGCCGATGCTGCAGGACGAAAAAACTTCATGGCCATTGATGAAAAACGGCAGGTCAAACGCCACCAGGATCCGTTCGGCGATTTCGATCAGCACGTCCAGCGGTGCCTCGGGCGCCAGCACCGAAAATTCATCACCCCCCAAGCGCGCGAGCATGTCGCTGTCACGCAGACAACTGCGTAAGCGGTGGGCGGCCTGCATCAACAGCAGGTCGCCAAAATGATGGCCCAGGCTGTCATTGACCATCTTGAAACGGTCAAGGTCGATGAACATCACCGCCAGGTGCCCGCCTTCACTACCGAACCTCGACCAGGCCTGGCTGAGGCGCTGTTGCAGGTAAGTACGATTGGGCAGCCCGGTTAGCGCGTCGTGAGAGTTTTCGTGTTGCAACTTGGCATTGGCGTGATCGAGCTCGCGGGTGCGG
>NZ_JBFULH010000547.1:0-2734 GCF_056400445.1 Pseudomonas sp. P5_B2
ATGTACGACTGCTCGTGGACCAGCGTGGCGTATTCGTTGACCCGCCAGATCAACCCGTCACGGACTGTGATCGCCTCGCTGGTGTGGAAGGACGCCAGCCCCTCACCGCCACGCAAGGTCATCCGGTACTGAATAAATGCGGTGTTGCCGTCCAGGCGAATCCGGTCCGAATGCTCCAGCGCTTCATCCGGGTTGCGGGGCATGCTGACGCGCACGTACTCGCGCAGTTCGTCGAGCCCCATCACCCGGTTCTGAAAGAAATCGTGATACTGGATATCAGGGTGATAAAGCGCCATCACTCCATCCAGATCACGGTGCTTCCAGCACAAGTGGTAGCGCAGGACCGTCTCGTCCGTGGCCCGGGTTTGCTGCGGCCCATCATCATCGGGGTGCATAAAAGTCTCGACACCAAAACGCCGAGCTTGCCGAAGTTCCGCACGGGGTTCAATGGCTGAAAAAATGCTCAGGTGACCTTCATCAAATAAACTTGACGAACCGCCAAACGGCCGAAAAAAATCACATGGCGTTCACATTCGAGTGCTACTTTTAAAGGCAGTCATTGGTTGAGCCATTGAAGGCTCTTCTCCTCCTAACATGAGCTAAAGGAAGCGCTCGATGAAGAAGGCGGGCTACATATGAATAAAGGGTCTTTCAGCAAAGTCACGTTTCCAAACGCCTGCCAGCYGATGCGCTGGCATTTTCATCCCATGGGATTTGAGGCGAGCATGGACGCGCCGGGCAGCATGATTGCCCGGTTGTTTGATCGTGCCAGTGGCGAGACCATGATTGCCATTGCCGGTATTCCTTGTGCAACGGTCATGAATGCGGCGGATGTCGAACGAATCATTGAAGCCGTCGAGGATGAACTTGAGGCGTTCGTTCCACCTGTAGCCCTCAGAAGCTATGCCTGAAGGCTGACACAGCGAAGAAAAAAGCCCACGTAATGTGGGCTTTTTGTTGGGCGACGACTCAGCGTTACGCCAGTTTCTGACTGACCCTATGATCCGCAAAAAATACTTTACCCTTACCAATCCGGTCCGATGCCTTGGGCATGTTTGCCGCCGTGTCCTGCCCCTCGACATACCAATAGCAATGACTCACTGCCCGAGTGATGCCGACGTAAGCCAAGCGCAGAATTTCGTCTTTTTGCGCGCTGTCATATGGCTCGCTGTCGCCGGTCTTGCCGAGACCCGCCATCCGGTAAACCTGGTTCTTGTAGGGAGAACTGGTCAAATGCTGACAATCGCCGAGCAAAAACACCGCGTCGGCCTGCAAGCCTTTGGCGCTGTGATAGGTCAATTGTTTAAGCCGTCGGCTTTCATACGGCAAGCTAGAATCAACATTAACAACAGACTGAATATGTTGCTCAATCAACAACTTATCGCTACTTTTTCGATAAAGCATCAAGATTGAATCACCCTTACGGTAATGCTCCATCAGGCGCTGGGCCATGCCCTGATCGTCCCGGTCCAGAACGTTTACCGGCAACAACGCTTTAGGCTCGCCGCTGGCTTTGGCTTTCTTGCCTGCGATGGCCGGCGCTGCGCGGACGATATGTTCGGCGGCGTCGATGATGTGCTGATGACTGCGAAAGTTGTCGCTGAGCATGACCTTGGTGGTACTCGGTGACGGGAACTCTTTGTTGAACTCCATGAAATACGTCGGTGAACTGCCGCGCCAGCCGTAAATGGACTGCCAGTCATCCCCAACGCAAAGCAAAGACGAACGTTGCGCCCCCCGCCCGACATGCATTGCCGGGCCGCGACTGCGGATTTCGACCAGGCTGGCACGAATCCACGAAACGATCTGCGGCGATACGTCCTGAAATTCGTCGATCATCAGGTGTGAGAGTGGCCGCAGCAGTTCATCGCTGAGTAGTTTGAGGTTTTCCGGGGAATGCTCACTGAACAAGGCAAACATGCGGTTGTAGGTCATTACCGGAGGTTTTTGATCAAGCAGATGATCCTCCAGCGCTCGCCAGAACAGACTCAAGGCCTCGAAGAAGAATCTGTCGGGGTCGTCCTTGGCGAAACTCATCTGGCCAACGGCGTTCGGAACATCCAGCCCGAGATTTTCGATAAATCCGGCTGCTGCGACAAAACAGTCCAGCAACGGTGCAGAAGCGAGCTCGCCTTTGACCTTGTAATCAAAACCCGGACCCGCGCTGGCATCGCCTGCCAAAGAGGCTAAAACGCGCTTCGATGATTCGTAACTATCAAGCCATATCAATGGCTTACGGCAGAATGCTTGAAAAAGGGTGCGCTTGACCGCCCATTCCGCCCGGACGGTCAGCTTGGCATTTGGGCGGCAGACCTGCGGATTCTCTCGAGGATCGAAACCTAACACGACCCAGGCATCCAGACTCGGGATGTAGCCATGGCAACGGAACGTCGAGCCATTGATATCGAACGAGTGTCGCTTGGGCTCAATCCCCTTGATTGGCCAGGCACCGGCACGAAACCACAGGTTTTCAATAGTGTCGCAGAGCTCTTCGTCGCGCTTGGCCGCCAGTTCAGTCACGGCCATGCGTTTTTGCACATCGGGGTGGTCGCGCTCCAGCTCCTTGAGCTGTAAGGCGTGGCGGGACAGAGGCTTGATCAACTCGCGGAAGCGCTCATCGCGTGTGTGCAACTGGTGGTAGCAAGCGTTGAGCTGCTGTCGCTGTGCGTCATTGATACGCAAGTCGAACGGATTGCTATCGACCTCTACGTCGCCGTTTTGCACGCGGTTGCTG
>NZ_JBFULH010000548.1:0-2733 GCF_056400445.1 Pseudomonas sp. P5_B2
GAAGAGGGGGGCCGCTTCGCAGCCCAACGGAGGCAAGCCCCCWCGCCACAAAAGCCCCCTCGCCACAGCAACTCCCTCACCACAACAGTTCTTCTTGCTTCATGGGAGTGGTCGCTCTGAAATGGTCGATTTAGACGCGTCGCCGGGTAAAATCGGCAAAATTCCGGGCATGACGATGCACCAATGCTGTGCAATACTCGGCGCCGTTTTCAATAGCGAGTGAAATCACCTTTAGCCAGTTAAAGCCTCTCCACAAACCGGGCTTTTACCGAGAGTTGTGGCTGTATTTTCCTGTTTATAGAGTGAAAACACCTGCGCAAAGCTTTTTATACTGCGCGTCCCACTGATCCTGGAGGTTTTGTCCTACAGGACGGTTCTGCCCACGATGCAGGCCGGTTTCAGGCAAGCAATGGCTTATCGGTCAGCGCTTCGACACTCGGTGGGTATATCCAATAACAAGATGAGGATGTCCCCTATGCCAGTCGGCAATCACCTGCCCCACGGCGAGACCGCTCAAGGCGGCCCGCTTAAACGCGAACTCGGCGAACGGCATATTCGCTTGATGGCGCTCGGTGCCTGTATCGGCGTCGGTTTGTTTCTCGGATCGGCCAAGGCCATCGAAATGGCTGGCCCGGCCATCATGCTGTCGTACATCATCGGCGGCCTGGCGATCCTGGTGATCATGCGCGCCCTAGGCGAAATGGCCGTACACAACCCCGTCGCTGGCTCGTTCAGCCGTTACGCCCAAGACTACCTCGGCCCCTTGGCGGGCTTCCTGACTGGCTGGAACTATTGGTTCCTGTGGCTGGTGACTTGCGTCGCGGAAATCACGGCGGTGGCGGTGTACATGGGCGTCTGGTTCCCCGATGTGCCGCGCTGGATCTGGGCCCTGTCGGCGTTGATCAGCATGGGCACCATCAACCTGATCAACGTGAAAGCCTTCGGTGAATTCGAATTCTGGTTCGCCCTGATCAAGATTGTCACCATCGTGGCGATGGTCATCGGTGGCATCGGCGTGATCGCGTTCGGCTTCGGTAACGACGGTGTGGCGCTGGGGATTTCCAATCTGTGGACCCACGGCGGCTTCATGCCCAACGGCGTGCAAGGCGTGTTGATGTCCCTGCAAATGGTCATGTTCGCCTACCTCGGTGTCGAGATGATCGGCCTGACCGCCGGCGAAGCCAAGAACCCGCAGAAGACCATCCCGGATGCCATCGGCTCGGTGTTCTGGCGGATTCTGCTGTTCTACGTCGGCGCGCTGTTCGTGATCCTGTCGATCTACCCGTGGAATGAGATCGGCACCCAAGGCAGTCCGTTTGTGATGACTTTTGAGCGTCTGGGCATCAAGACTGCTGCCGGTATCATCAACTTCGTGGTGATCACAGCCGCGCTGTCGTCCTGCAATGGCGGCATCTTCAGCACCGGGCGCATGCTTTACAGCCTGGCGCAGAATGGTCAAGCCCCGGCCGGTTTCGCCAAAACGTCGAAAAATGGCGTACCGCGTCGCGCTTTGCTGCTGTCGATGGGGGCATTACTGCTGGGGGTGTTGCTCAACTACCTGGTGCCGGAAAAAGTCTTCATCTGGGTCACCGCAATCGCCACCTTCGGCGCGATCTGGACCTGGGTGATGATCCTGCTGGCCCAGCTCAAATTCCGCCAAGGACTGAGCGCCAGCGAGCGTGCCGGCTTGAAATACAAGATGTGGCTGTACCCGGTCAGTTCGTACCTGGCGCTGGCGTTCCTGGTGTTGGTGGTCGGCCTGATGGCGTACTTCCCGGACACTCGCGTGGCGTTGTACGTGGGACCGGCGTTCCTGGTGCTGCTGACGGTGTTGTTCTACGTGTTCAAGCTGCAACCGACCCCTGTGTCGCAAGGTGCGATGCGTTCGGCTTCGTAAGATGTAAGGCTTGAGATGCAAAAAAAGCCCCGGTCGAGATGACCGGGGCTTTTTCGTTTCAGGCAACAGCGATCTGCGGTGAGCGATTCAGGCGTTTATTGAACTCCAGCCAGACCGCCAATAGCCCCATCAACCCGGCCCCCACCAGCGCGGTGAAGATTTGCATGGCAATCGCATCGTCGGTCAGGGCGTTGATCATATCCGCCAACGGCGCCAGCAAAACCCCGAGGCAGAACACTTCCAGCGAAAAACGCCCCATGCGCGAGCATTGCCGGGCCAGCCAATTCTGCGTCCAGCCGGTGTCCGGCAACAGTTTCGCCGTGACGTACGCCAGCGCCAGAAAGTGCAATAGGCGCACCGGCGACAGGTCGGTCTTGCTGATCGGGTAGAGCAGGTTGTTCAGCAGGGTGGGCATCAGCGCGTCATGAATATCCGGCCAGCGCCAGGAGAGGGTAGTCACCCCAGCCGCCATTACGTAAACCGCCGCACAGACAAACAACGGCTGGCGCAGCAGCGGACGAGCCACTGTCCGCCGTGGCCTTTGCCCGTGAATCGCAGCGGCACCACCGAGCACAAACAGCAGTTGCCAGGTGACAGGATTGAAATACCATACGCCGTCCTTGATCGCGGCCAGGTTCCAGCCCAATGCCGGCGCCAGCAGGTAGACAGTCAACGACACCGCCACCACCGCCCAGGCCTTGCGCACCAGCATTGGCAGCACCAGCGGCAAGCCGGCCAGCAGCACGATGTACAGCGGCAACGGATCCATCAGGTTCGGTTTGAAGCGTAACAATAATTCATCCGTCAACGCTTGCTGCGGGTTAGTGATGAAGTGG
>NZ_JBFULH010000549.1:0-2726 GCF_056400445.1 Pseudomonas sp. P5_B2
CCGATAATCTYGGTGCACAGCGGTTGTATGAGTCGTTGGGGTATGTGCGCGAGGCGGGTTATTACACGTATTGCCTTGATTTGAGGTGCAAGTCATAGACGCACTAGCCGGCGGATTCGGGCGGAACGGCAGGTAGCGACGCAAGGTTTTGTAGGCTCCGGGAAGTAACACGGGGTGTTTTTAAATAAAAACCGTAAGACATTTGAACGCTTTCAAAAAATCGTGGAAACATCCCACAGGATTTTAAGGTTGGCGCTCGGAAGCGCGGCGGGTAGCGTGGTGGCTGCAATCAGGGAAGAGAGCGCGGCCCCTCTGACGGCCGGAATATTTCGCTTCATGGAGAAAGGACGAATGGACTCAGCAAGTAATACATGCAAAAGCCGACAATACTCAATTACCCAGTCCACGACATTTGACGCTATTCTTTCGTCAAATGTCGCAGCGAGGTCATTGTTATGCCCGCAACGAATCAAGCAGAAAAGCAAGCCGTGGCGTCGAGGGCAAATAAGCCAAGAAAGCCTACTGAGGTTCTTCTACATGGTCGCAAGGGTGACACGCGCATGTTGGTAATCCGGTACACGCAGGAAGGCTTTGAGTTGAGTGATGTCAGGGACATGCTGGCTATATCGGCACTGTACATGGAACACGACCTTATTCAGCGCATCACCGGGAAATCCATCAGGACCGTCCAACGCCTGACGAAAGAGACCGGGCAGGTGCGCCTGAACCAGCAGCAGAGCACGATCGCCTTCCAGTATGCGCAGGCCCTGGAGCACGCCACCAACGTGTTCGGCAATCTGTTGTTGGCCGAGGAATGGCTGCGCAAACCGTGCAAATACCTGGACGGTCATGTTCCGCTAGAGCTGATCGATAACTCGCTTGGCTTCCAGGCGGTAGAGGACTACCTGACCCGGATCGAGTACGGGGTCTATCAATGAACCCCTTACCCTGGGACGGGACATGGCACGCCTGGCGCCTTGATCGCGAGGTGTTCAAAGACAACTGGAGCAGTGGCGTTGGTGCGCAACGTTCCGGTGGTCGATGGAACCCTCCCGGCCGTCGGGTCATTTACGCTTCGGCGGACCCGTCCACGGCCATCCTGGAGGTCGCGGCCCACGTTGGCTTCGATAGCCTCGACAGTGTGCCGCACGTGCTGACCTGCTTCGAAGTGCTGGATCCCGATATCATCAAAGTTGTTCAGCCGGAAGATGTGCCGAACCCGAACTGGCTCATCCCGTCACAACCTTCGCCCAATCAGCAACAGTTCGCCGAGCTGCTGCTGGCCCGGCATCCCTTCGTTCTTATCCCTTCGGCGGTGACTGGCCGTTCGTGGAATCTACTGGTGAGCTGCGACCTGGCTGACGATAAGTTCAAGCTTGTCTCACAGGAGCGCTTTGGCCTGGACACCCGGCTAATCAAATAAGTGCCACCAACCTCACGGCAACGTCCACCCTTCACGAAACTGCTCGAATTGCGCCTCTGGCATCTGCACCAGCAACGGCGACTCGCGAGGGTCGAGCCACTTGAACAACGCAGAAATATCTCCCTGATCCATGGCCGTGCAACCTGCCGTCGGGGAAGTGGGGCCGCGCCAGACATGGAAAAAAATGCACGAACCCGACGCTGCAGTAGCCGGGGTGTTGTGCTCGATGAAAATGCCTTTGCGATAGCCTTCTTCTTTGAGCATGTGTTCGGAGCTGTTCCAGTCCTTGGCCATTGCCGCGCTGTCGACCAGTTCGTTGTAGCGACTGGATTGGCTGTCATCCACGCATTCGGTGGTGGGTGTCAGCGTAAGGTACTGCAGTCGGGTGTCGGCCGAAGTGTCGTAGCCAAACGCCGTTCCGAGTCTGAATATTCCGGCGGGCGCTCTCCCGTCGCCTTCGCGTTTGACCGGATCTTCTACCGCGTCAACGCTGCCAAGGCCCTTGCCCCAACCCATGCCGTTTTTACCGACCACGACTGGGAAGGCATTGCCGACCTTTCGAAAAGTTTTACCGTCACGTTCATAGCGCTGCGCGGTGCCCTGGATGTCGTCCCAGCTCCTGGAGGTGACCACGATCAGCTGACCACTGGCGCCGATCACGTCGCTTGAGCTTATCGGTGTAATGGGGAAATCCATCACGTCTTTCGGTGCTCCCTCGCCACTGAACGTGAAGTGCCACCATTCCTTCGAATAACCGGCAAACCCTTCTTTTTCCATGGCGCTGCTAAGCCGTTGACGATTTTCCTTTGCGTTGGAGCTGATCGTCGGGTTGGCGCTATGCGCGCGCTCATCGAAGCAATCGTAACCGGTGCCCATATCGAGTGCGCCATCGTGCCAGCGTTGGCCATACGGCGCCGTGCAATCGACTTGGGCTGCTGCTGGTGTCCAGGTATCGGCGGGCACGGCCTTTGGGCCAATCAGTGTGAGGTCCACGGTTGAACCTTTGGAGTGCCCCGACACCCGCGCCACATAGCCCAGGCGCCAGAAATCCTGCTTGTCCACGCGCGGATAAAACTCGGCCTTGCGTGGGTCCCCCGGCTCGGTCGCGAAGCGCCCCATGTCGGCGACAGCACGGCTGGGACGATAACAATCGAGCACCTTCAAAGCATAGCCTTGCGGGCGCAGTGCCGCTTGCACCCGGGCAAGGGCCTTGGCGGTGTCCACGGACAACAGGCATTCGGCGGCGTCGTAACCATCGAGCCGATGCCCGGTGAAATTGTGAGGGCTGGCGTAGCGCATGTCC
>NZ_JBFULH010000550.1:0-2718 GCF_056400445.1 Pseudomonas sp. P5_B2
CACCGCTATCGCGAGCAGGCTCACTCCTACAGGGGGACTGTGTGCGTTCTTTGGATTGGGATAAAACAGAGGGGGACTGTGAGGGTCAGCAAATGTAACTGCTGACCCTGGACACAGATCCGGTGGGCCTGATCAGATCATCCGGCCCTGAGGGTCTCAGGCGTCGGGCGCCTGATCTTTCGGTGCTTCAGTTTCGTCTGTAGCCACTTCGCCTTCTGCTTCCGGGTTCAGTGCTGCTGCTTCTTCTTCAGCTGTAGCTTTCTTGCGCTGAAGCTTTTCCTCTTTCTTCTGCTCCTTGGCCAAGTCTCTCTGACGTTTGGCGAAGGAATAATTAGGTTTAGCCATGGGCGATCCTCTGGGGTCGAAGGTGAGGTTGAGCGGCGCATATTCTGCCCTGTATCGGTGTCGAGCCGTTAGCTGGGTTTTTGATCGGTCCATTTTGGCAGGACCGACGGTTGCCAGGCGTCCAGTGCATCGAGCAGATTTTGCGGTGATTCGCTCACCTGCAGCATGTCACGGTGCGGTGCGCGAACGAAGCCTTCGCCGACGATATGATCAAGAAAACCGGTCAATTTGCTGTAGAAACCGTTTACTTCCAACAACCCGAGCGGCTTGCCGTGGTAGCCGAGCTGGCCCCAGGTCCAGACTTCGAACAGTTCTTCCAGGGTGCCCAGGCCGCCAGGCAGAGCGATGAACGCGTCACTGAGTTCGGCCATCCTCGCTTTGCGCGCATGCATGCCGTCGACCACTTCCAGGCGCGTCAGGCCGTTGTGGCCGATTTCTTTGTCTTTGAGGCTTTGCGGGATGATCCCGATCACCTCACCGCCGGCCGCCAGTGCAGCATCGGCAACAATCCCCATCAGGCCCACGGCGCCGCCGCCATAGACCAGGGTCAACTTGCGCTCGGCCAAGGCGCGCCCCAAGGCCACAGCTGCTTCACGATAAGCTGGGAGGGTGCCGGTGCTGGCGCCGCAAAATACACAAACAGACGTTAAAGACATGCCTTACTCCAAGGTCGGGATGGCCGACAGAATAAAGGCAGGTCAGCTACGCTCCAAGGGCTAAACCCCGCGCCGGGGTGTTTCACAGGTGCCGCTGGCACCACAAGCGTAAGCGGCGAGCAAACTGCACAACAGGCTATTCATGGACATGACAGGCGCTCCAGATGAGGGATGACGGCCTGATGATAGGGGCGTGCCAGACGCCTGGCTGGTAGATTGTTTCGATAGGGGCCATAGCCCAAAAGTTGTATACAATTTTTGATTCAGGTCATAGGAACTTGCGCCGATTTCAGGCAGTCTTCTGTCCATTAGCACTTCTGTTAACCCTGCCTTGGAGATTCACCATGTTTGCCAAACTTGTTGCGGTATCCCTGCTGACACTGGCCAGCAGTCAATTGATGGCGGCTGAATGCAAGGTCACTGTCGACTCCACTGACCAGATGTCTTTCGACACCAAGGACATCACCATCGACAAGAGCTGCAAGACGTTCACCGTGGATCTGAAACACTCCGGCAGCCTGCCGAAGAACGTCATGGGCCATAACTGGGTGTTGAGTAAAACGGCTGACATGCAGCCGCTCGCTACCGCTGGCATGGCCGCAGGCATCGACAAGAATTATCTGCCGGAAGGAGATGCGCGCGTGATCGCTCACACCAAAATCATCGGTGCTGGCGAAACCGATTCGGTGACCTTCGACGTGTCGAAGCTGGCGGCTGGCGAAAGCTACGGCTTCTTCTGCTCGTTCCCGGGCCACATCTCGATGATGAAAGGTACGGTTACGCTGAAGTAATCAAATCGAGCACTTAAAAAAAGCGTCCACTTGGGACGCTTTTTTTGTGCCCGGCATTTGACCGAGTCATCGTTCATCGCGGGCAAGGCACGCTCCCACAGGATTTGCGTCGTGCCTATTATCGGCGTCCGACACAATACCTGTGGGAGCGTGGCTTGCCCGCGAAGGCGTCGGTACAGACGCCGACGTCCTTATGGCGCAAACGGCATCACCCGCTTGTGATGAGTCTTTTTGTACGTGTCACAAATGATTTTGAACGCTTCCTCACGCACTGCTCCGCCATGCAGGAACGCATCAATCTCGGCATAGGTCACGCCGTGTGATGCTTCGTCCGGTTTACCCGGCGACAGGTCTTCCAGATCGGCAGTGGGGATTTTTTCCACCAGAGATTCCGGGGCGCCGAAACTGCGGGCGATATCCCGAACCTGGTTTTTCACCAGACCACTCAACGGTGCCAGGTCGCAGGCGCCGTCACCGAACTTGGTGAAGAAGCCCATCACCGCTTCCGCCGCGTGGTCGGTGCCAATCACCAGGCCATGGGCCGCACCGGCGATGGTGTACTGAGCGACCATACGCATCCGCGCCTTGGTGTTGCCGAGCACGAAATCCACCGAAACCGCGTGTTTGCCTTCGAAGGCAGCCACTTCGTTGGCCAGGGATTTGACCGCCGGGCCGATGTTCACGGTGTGACGCTCGTCCGGGGCGATGAAGTCCACCGAGGCCTGAGCGTCGTGCTCATCGAACTGTGTTTCGTACGGCAGGCGCACCGCGATGAATTTGTAGCTCTTGTCACCGGTGCGTTGGCGCAATTCGCGCATGGCGCGTTGTGCCAGCAGGCCGGCCGTCAGCGAGTCCACGCCACCGCTGATGCCCAGCACCAGGGCCTTGAGCCCGGAATTGACCAGACAATCCTGAATGAAGTTAAC
>NZ_JBFULH010000551.1:0-2711 GCF_056400445.1 Pseudomonas sp. P5_B2
TTCTCGACGCCGGCCTTGGCAATTACGAGTCGAACAAGCGGATGGTCTATTCCTGCAGCGAGACACTGACGCTGTCGCTGATCACGCAGATGGATGGCCTCGGCATGGTGTCTCGTGACGCAGCCCAACGTAACGGCTTGACCATTTTTCCTGGCTTCGAGGATGCCCTCGAAGTCCGGTTGGCGGTCAATAACCCTGAGTTGTCGGGCCAGGCCTTGCAAGACGTGGTCGACCTGCCGCTACAGGAACGAGCCGAGTGCAATGTACGCAGCCGTTCCCACCGCAACGGAGAGAAAGAGGTTTTTGCTGAAGTACGCACATAACAACGTCGGAATCGCGGCATAAAACTCCGGGCGATCGAGCTGCACGTGTTGATCCTTGATCAACAACGGCGTGAGGCTGATGGCAGCAACGATCGCCACGGGTAAGTATTCCAGGGCCCGTGCGACGAACGGCGGCCAATGGTCAGTGTTCACTTGCAGCGGCAGCGCACGCGGCAGGAACGTCACGACCATCATCAATACGACAACCAGGATCAGGAACGTTTGGTCAGGCATACACCCACCCCGCAGCCAACAAAAGTGGCGATAAATACGTTGAACGGCGAGCTGCCGACCAGGCTCAGCGCGCCCATGCAAGCGACGGCGGCCAGTGCGGCGATGAGTTTGTTACGCGTATTGCACAATGAAACCAGCACGTAGAGCATCATCGCCGTCAGCGCGTAGTCGAGCTGATACTTGATCAAGTGCGCCGCGTACTGCGCGCAAATCGCCCCGAGCAAACCGCCGAGTACCCATGAGGTGTGGCAATACAGATTGAAGCCGATCAGGTAACGCACATTGACCGGCGCACCTTTGCCCAGTTTGACGCTGTGGAAAGCGAACGACTCATCGGTCAACCCGCCCGCATAACACCAACGCTCAAGTCGGCTGAGCCCCATCGCTTGCAATGCCTTGGCCATGTAGACCGACATCAGCATGTGCCGCGCATTGATCAGGAACGTGGTGAGGACAATGGTGGTCAGCGACGCACCGCTGGAAATCAGCGCCAAGGCGGCAAACTGCGAAGCGCCAGCGTAAACGAACAGACACATGGCGACCGGTAACCACAATGGCATCCCGGCGTTGACCGCCATCAGGCCGAACACAAACGACACAGTGAAATAACCCGCCACCACCGGGCTGGCTTCCGCAAAGGTGCGCGAACGCTGTGGCCCGACCATCAGCGGATGGCTGCTGGACGTCTCATTCATAGATCCCTCTCCAATGTTCTTTCTCCGCGCGGTTCGCAAAAACCCTGAGCACTCCAAAAACGTTTGCCGGCGAGATTCGTATCGTCGACAAACAGGAACATCCGCAGCACGCCCACGCGTTTCATGTCCGCAGATGCCGCTTCAACCAGCCGTTGACCAACGCCCTGGCTGCGGTACATCGGGCTGACCGCCAAGTGGTTGATGGTGCCGCGACTGCCGAGCATGCCACCCAGCACCGCGCCAACGATTTCGCCACTGAGGTCCAGCGCGATGAACGCGGTGGTGGTCTTTTGAACCAACACCCCGCGCAGGCATCTGGCGTCCTGCCATTCGCAGAAAGACACCTCTTCAAATTGCCGAAAGAAGCGCTCCAGGCGCTGCGCATCTTTGGCCATCGTGCGCCGCAACATCACCGGTGCAGGGCACTCGGTGAGGTTCATGGGGTCAAGCTGTTCAGCGAACAATGTCAAAAGCGGTCCCGGGCCGCGAGAAGGAGATCGCCAGAATTTGTCGATAAGCCATGTTGTGGGAATGGGTATTGCGCGCCGGTGTGACGTAGTGGCGCATGTCCCGATCAAGGAAGTAAGTGGTATCGAGAATCTCCGTGTACGTTGTCGACGCCAAATGCTCTTGTTCATGGGCGCTGTACAAGCGGCTCTCTGCCCCCTCCACGTTATTACGCCCCCAAAAATGCACGCCGCTGAACGGGTAGCCGTCGCAGTGAATACCTTCCGGGGTGATCTCCAGTTGTTTACCGGGCTTGATCTCGATACGGATCTGGTGGATCTGGCACTGCCAGATTTCGTTGTGCAGTTCCGGCGGCAGGACGTTTTTGTACACGTCGAAATCCGTGTCAATCAGGCTGCGCATCACCGGAGAATGGATAATTTCCTCGGAGAAGTCCTGGAAGTGCCGCACCATTCCGCCCACATAGCTGTTATTGGCCTTGGACTGAACGTAGGCGCGGTGTTCCAGCTGTGTCAGTTCACGCGTGACCGGGTTGTACTCGAAGTCGCTATAGCGACGGTACCGATTGCCCGACTCGGCCTGACCGTAATAACTGTCGGGCTCCATGTTTTCCCAACTTCTGGTCAATCTGACGAAGTCGGAGAAGTGACCGAATAGATTGAAGTCACTACTTTTGACGTTGACGTATTTATCGCGCCGTAGCGATTCGCCCACTTCTTTATTCAAAACGAGCATTTTTAAAATCTCCGTGCATTTAGCAACCTAATCTAGAGAGCACAGGATTTGCGTCCATGAGAAAGAATTTCAGGCATCTCAAGCAGGGCCTGAAACGGCGTTTGAAGTGGCTGGAATTCGACTTTTTACGACTGAGAAAAGCCTTTTCAGTGCTTTTTACTGTATCGAGGTAAAAATCAAAGACCCGTCCGGAGATTTTTTGTAGCTGACAAAACCATCGCCCATAAAAAAGCGCCGCCATCCCGGCAGCGCTTTA
>NZ_JBFULH010000552.1:0-2708 GCF_056400445.1 Pseudomonas sp. P5_B2
ACTTGACCCCGAATCGCGGCGACTGCCTATCCCTGGCCGGTCTGGCCCGTGAAGTCGGCGCGCTGTATGCCGCCAGCGTCACCCGTCCGGTCGTTGCGACCTTTCCAGCTGTGCACGACGAAGTGCGTTCGGTTGAAGTGCTGGCACCGGCCGCTTGCCCGCGTTACCTGGGTCGTGTGATCCGTAACGTCGACCTGTCCAAGCCAACGCCGCTGTGGATGGTTGAGCGCTTGCGTCGTTCCGAAGTGCGTAGCATCGACGCAGCTGTCGACATCACCAATTATGTGATGCTGGAGCTGGGCCAACCGCTGCACGCGTTCGATCTCGCCGAAATCAATGGCGGCATCCGCGTGCGCATGGCCGAAGAGGGCGAGAAGCTGGTGTTGCTGGATGGTCAGGAAGTGACCCTGCGTAGCGATACGCTGGTAATTGCCGACCACACCCGCGCTCTGGCGATCGCTGGCGTCATGGGGGGCGAGCACAGTGGCGTCAACACTGCGACCACTCGCGATATTTTCCTTGAAAGCGCGTTCTTCGATCAGATCGCGGTGGCTGGCAAGGCTCGTTCCTACGGTCTGCACACCGATGCCTCGCACCGCTATGAGCGCGGCGTGGACTGGCAACTGGCCCGTGAAGCCATGGAGCGCGCCACTGGCCTGCTGCTGGAGATCACTGGCGGCGAAGCTGGCCCGATCATCGAAACCGTTAGCGAACAGCATCTGCCGAAGATTGCCCCGGTTACATTGCGCGCACAGCGCATCACCCAGATGCTGGGCATGGAAATGGATTCGGCCGAAGTCGAGCGTCTGCTCAACGCTTTGGGCCTGACCGTTTCCGCCGAAGGGGCAGGGCAGTGGCGTGTAGAAGTACCAAGCCATCGCTTCGATATCAGCCTGGAAGTCGATTTGATCGAAGAGCTGGCCCGTCTGTACGGCTACAACCGTCTGCCGGTTCGTTATCCGCAAGCTCGTCTGGCGCCGCAAGCCAAGGCCGAAGCGCGTAGCGATCTGCCTGAGTTGCGTCGTCTGCTGGTCGCCCGTGGTTATCAGGAAGCGATCACCTACAGCTTCATCGATCCGAAACAATTCGAACTGTTTAATCCGGGTGTGGAGCCGCTGCTGCTGGCCAACCCGATTTCGAACGACATGGCTGCCATGCGTTCGTCCTTGTGGCCAGGTCTGGTCAAGGCGCTTCAGCACAACCTGAACCGTCAACAGGATCGTGTCCGTCTGTTCGAAAGCGGTCTGCGTTTCGTTGGCCAACTCGAAGGCCTGAAGCAAGAGCCGATGCTGGCGGGTGTTGTCTGCGGCAGCCGTCTGCCGGAAGGCTGGGCACAGGGTCGCGATGTCGTGGACTTCTTTGACGTCAAGGCAGACGTGGAAGCGGTACTGGGCTTCGCCGGTGCGCTGGATTCGTTCACTTTCGTGCCGGGCAAACACCCAGCGCTGCACCCGGGTCAGACCGCGCGCATCGAACGTGAAGGTCGTCTGGTCGGTTTCGTCGGTGCCATCCACCCTGAATTGTCGAAAACTCTCGGTCTCGACCGTCCGGTCTTCGTTTTCGAGCTGGTTCTGGCTGAAGTGGCGTTGGGCAAAATGCCTAAATTCCAGGAGTTATCGCGCTTTCCTGAAGTGCGTCGTGACCTTGCACTGATCGCCGAAAAAGACGTCGCAGCCAGCGCTGTACTGGACGTAATCCGTGAAAATGCAGGCGAGTGGCTGACAGACCTCAGGCTATTTGACGTGTATCAGGGTAAAGGCATTGATCCTGATAGAAAAAGCCTTGCCGTCGGCTTGACCTGGCAGCATCCATCGCGCACTCTTAATGACGATGAGGTGAATACCACGACGCAAAACATCCTCACCTCGCTCGAACAAAGGTTGAACGCCACGTTAAGGAAGTGACGTATGGGGGCTCTGACGAAAGCTGAGATGGCGGAACGTCTGTATGAAGAGCTGGGCCTGAATAAACGGGAGGCCAAGGAATTGGTCGAACTGTTTTTTGAAGAAATCAGGCACGCTCTTGAAGACAACGAACAAGTCAAATTGTCCGGTTTCGGCAATTTCGACCTTCGGGACAAACGCCAGCGGCCTGGCCGCAATCCGAAAACGGGGGAAGAAATCCCGATCACGGCTCGCCGTGTGGTCACCTTTCGTCCAGGGCAGAAGTTGAAGGCCCGAGTTGAGGCTTATGCTGGAACCAAGTCATAACGACGAGCTACCCGTCATCCCAGGCAAACGCTACTTCACCATCGGTGAAGTCAGCGAGCTGTGTGCGGTAAAACCGCACGTGCTGCGCTATTGGGAGCAGGAGTTTCCTCAACTCAACCCCGTCAAACGCCGCGGAAACCGCCGGTATTATCAGCGACAAGACGTGCTGATGATCCGGCAGATCCGCGCGCTTCTTTACGATCAAGGATTCACCATCGGCGGCGCACGCTTGCGCTTGTCCGGCGATGAAGCCAAARACGACACCACCCAATACAAACAGATGATTCGGCAGATGATTGCTGAGCTGGAAGATGTGTTGGTGGTTCTCAAGAAATAATTTCCTGCGATTGAATACTTCCAGTTTTCAAAAGCTTGGGATATATTCTTGAGCGTTCCTCGAGGTGAGGGACGAGTTACACGCCTAGTCGGGGCGTAGCGCAGTCCGGTAGCGCACTAGCATGGGGTGCTAGGGGTCGAGTGTTCGAATCACTCCGTCCC
>NZ_JBFULH010000553.1:0-2706 GCF_056400445.1 Pseudomonas sp. P5_B2
GTGAGCATGGATGTTGTATGTTCGGGCCCCATCGCGAGCAAGCTCGGCTCCTACAGGTTATGTGACATTTTGCGAGTTCCCGACGGCCATGTTCGTCAGGAAGCCAGCGAACCCTAGCGTTTGCGGGGGGTCAAACGATCACACGTCGCGAAGGAGACGTTCCATGGTCACCCACTTCAAAGTCAGCGGGCATCTGGCCTGCGGTCACAAGGGCCAGAACCTCACGTCCACCCAAGAATTGAATCGTGTGAAATGCAGAAGTTGCCGAAACACTGATGCGTTCAAGGAAGCGCGCAAGGCCCAGCGCAATGCAGCGCGCCGTGCCGCACGCAAAGCCAAAGCCACGCACACCGCCAATGACTGGCGCTCAGCCTGGACCGAGCGGCTTACCGCCATGCCCGGGCTGCAAAGATTGCCTCGTGGTTTTAGCGGCCAGCCTTTTGTCTAGAAGGCTCAATCGACAGCTGGGTCGACGTCGCTCGACCCACTGCCGATCAACGTGCTAGCGGGCGCCATGACCTCTGTAAGCGACATACGCTTAAATGCTTCGAACAACCGCCGCCCCTCTTCAGGCGCGCAGGTGATGGCCAGACGCATGGTCGCCTCGCCCAATTGCCAGATCAGAAAAGCAGTATCTGCGACTTGCTGAGTATCACTGCCTGGAAACACACGAAGCATCGCGTCCGCCAGCAACCTGCCCGCCACACGACTCTCTTCCAGCTCCAGCGCCAGCAATTGTTTGTCGGCTTGCATCCCCGACCAGATATCACGCATTACAGGCTCCGCCTGAGCGATGTCGTAATACTGCTCGAGCAGGTCTGAATAGGCCTCGCGCAATCCTTGTGCATCCTCGACCGCTGCCAATGCCATTTCGATGCACCGGCGACTCTCAGCGTTAAAGCGCTCGGCCAGCGTGCGGATCACCGAACTTTTGTCTGGAAAATACTGATAGAGCGAGCCGATCGAAATCTCCGAGCGTTCGGCAATTTCACTCATCTTTAGCGAATCGCTACCCTTGGTCGCGATTAGCTGCGTCGCCACGACCAGTATTCGTTCCTGCCGATCGCGACTGCGTTGTTGCGTGGGGTTGCGTCGAGCCGGCTCTGAAACGGATAGATAGCGCCCGGTGGTAGCTTTCTTCGGCAATGCATTTCCCCCGATCAATAACATGACATGCACTCACCTTAGCACCGCACATCAACGCACCCAAGGGGGTAAAGCCGTACGTCGGTTGTCCCCGTCACGCTGGTTGACGACAGAACATGAGCGTTTATCATCTTTTAACGTGAGTATCACTCACATTAATCCAGTGGAGATGAACGCGATGAACACGCAAGGCACCCTCCTCATTCTCGGAGCGACCGGTAAAACCGGGCGCAGGATTGCTCAACGTCTAACATCGGCGGAACTACCTGTGCGCTTCGGATCCCGCCAGGCAAATCCCCCCTTTGACTGGGAGGATCGGTCCACCTGGGAAGCGGCGCTTGATGGTGTTCACGCTGTTTACATTTCTTACCAACCGGACATCGCCGTTCCCGGTGCCGTCGAAACGGTTCAGGCCTTCACCGACCTGGCCGTCAAAAGCGGCGTCGACAAACTGGTGCTGCTATCCGGGCGCGGAGAGGTCGAAGCGGAACACGCCGAACGCGTTATACAAAACAGTGGCATCGACTGGACCATCCTTCGCTGCAGCTGGTTCTCCCAGAACTTCAGTGAGGCGCATTTCCTGGAGCCCATTCTTCAGGGCGAACTGGCGCTTCCCGTCGGCAACATCGCGGAGCCTTTTGTCGATGTGGAAGACATTGTCGAGATTGCAGTTCAGGCACTGACCCAACCCGGTCACTCAGGCCAACTGTATGAACTGACGGGTCCACGGGCGCTGACGTTTGCTGATGCTGTCGATGAGATCGCTCAAGCGACCGGTCGCAATATCCGCTTCGTCGCTGTGCCGCCGGCTATCTACAGAGAGGCATTGGAACAGGAACAACTTCCAGCCGAGTTGAATGATCTAGTGCTGTACCTCTTCACAACGGTGCTCGATGGTCGTAACACGCCACTGGCCGATGGCGTCCAGCGCGCACTTGGCCGGCCCGCACGAGACTTTGGCGATTATGTTCGGCGCACCGCCGCTACGGGAGCCTGGGAAAGCCGGGATTGATCTATCAAAAATTGCGCAGCAGAAACGACAAAGGCCTGCATGAGAAAACTCATGCAGGCCTTTGTTAAATATGGTGCCCGAAGCCGGAATCGAACCGGCACGCCCTTACGAGCGGGGGATTTTAAGTCCCATGCGTCTACCAGTTTCGCCATTCGGGCGGTAGCGCGGTGAAGCAGTCTAAAAACTGACAGATGACAACCTGGCAGTTCTGACGCTTGTGCAGCAGAGGGGGAAATATATACACCCCGCCTCGGTGAAGCAAGTTCGCAGATGACCTTTTCAAGACAAAATCTTGCAGGACTGCGGAAATAAAAAAGCTCCGTAAATCATAGATCTACGGAGCTTGTTTATAGTGGAGGCCGAGGTCGGAATCGAACCGGCGTAGGTGGATTTGCAATCCACTGCATAACCATTTTGCTACTCGGCCTCAAACATTTGCTGTCAGTAGCACAACAACAAATGCGTTAAAACTTGGAGCGGGAAACGAGACTCGAACTCGCGACCCCGACCTTGGCAAGGTCGTGCTCTACCAACTGAGCTATTCCCGC
>NZ_JBFULH010000554.1:0-2676 GCF_056400445.1 Pseudomonas sp. P5_B2
GGTGTGACGCTTCCGGGGGCTGTGCCTCTTGAATGGACAGATGCACCTGCACATCGTCCATCGTTACGGGCGCGTCGAACGCTGGCGGTACTACCTCAAGCGTCGGTGCCAGCCAGATTCTTCCCACCAGAAAGGCCAATACGCCCCAAATGGGCAGTGCGAGCCACAGCCCCCAACGTCTTGGTAACGTTATCGGACGCACGGGCAGCGCCCCCGAATCGGAATCGGTTGACGCCGGCATTTCTATGATGGTTGGGAGATCGGCCGGTTCGCCCTCGGCATCGGCGAAGTTCGATACAGAAGACGTAACAGGTGCGAGCGTCTCGATGTCAGTCTCAGGCGCGTACCGGACAGCCGCCGTATTCGCAGCGGCTGGCAATTCCTCGACCCTCACGCCATCGGCGAGCTTGTAACCTATGCGTGGCAAGGTCTGGATGAATTCGCGATCGGGCTGCAGTTTTTCCAGCGCCAGGCGCAATTGCCGGACAACCTGAGCCAGGCTGTTATCGGTCACTTCCAGGCCGTATTGCCCCCATGCGCCGGCCATCAGTTCGCGCTTGCGCACCACCGTTCCACCTGACCGCAGTAGCATGGCCAGGCAGCGGCTGGCGATTGCACCGATGCGCAAAGGCTCCTCATTGGCAGCGTCAACGCGAAACAACAGGAAGTTGTTCTCGTCGAATACCAGATGTTCATCAATTAGCAGTTGACCCATGTTGACCATCTGTATGAGGCAAAAAGGAAGTCGAAGACCTGTCTTCGACTTCTAGAGTTAAGCGGTCATTCGTTGCTTTGGCCAACATCGTTACCGAACAGGTGCCAAAAATGACAACCACTGTGGTGGCCATGGCTGAAATGTTGATCGCAAAACTGCACGAGGGGCTTTATTGGTGAGCCACAGAAAATCCTGTAACGGCGCAGATCATCGAACTGATCGAGTCCAGGTAGACGGTAGTGTTCAGGCGCGCGCAGCCACTGCGGAGTCGGGCAAGGATTCACTCACATAGCGGTTGCGGCCTTGCTGCTTGGCCTGATAAAGCAGCAGGTCCGCGCGGATCAGCAAGGTCTGAACGCTGTCGCCGGGGCCATGCCAGGCACTGACACCTATGCTGCAGGTGACACCAACACGGTTGCCGGCATAGTCCAGCGTTGAGCTGCGCAGTGCTTGAATCAGGCGATTGGCCATCTGTTGTGCGCCAGTCAGCTCGGTGTTCGGCAGCACGATGAGGAACTCCTCACCGCCAAGGCGGGCGACCACATCTTCCTGCCGGACTGTTTGGGTCAGCAACTTCGCGAAGAACTTCAGCACCTGATCTCCGCCGTCATGACCGTAGGTATCATTGACCCGCTTGAAGTGGTCGATATCGAGCATCAATATGCTCAACGAACCGGGCTTGCGCGTGGCGCGCGACAATTCCACTTCAGTCAGTGTCATCCCCGCCCGGCGGTTGTACAGGCCGGTGAGAAAGTCGTGGGTGGCCGCCTGATGTTGCACCACGCTGGCATCGATCAGATGGGTCAACAGCCAATTGATCATCAGCAGACAGACCAGTATTCCGCCCGCCAAAAACAACCAGAAGCCGTTCAGTTTCAGGAACTGCGGCAAAAAATCCGGCGTCAGTGGATCACTGTAGACGCGCATTTGCAGCCCTTGATGCAGGTTCGAGTAGTGATGAAAAAAGCGATCTTCGCCTTGCACCTGTTGAGGCTGAGAGGTTAACCAGGTGTCGCCGGGGGCAGGCACAAATTCTGCCTTGCCGGCGGTGATACGTATGTCGAAATACAAGGCAGGCTCTTGGCCATGTGACACGGCGACATGCACGACAAGCCCTTCGGTAATCGCTGGCCCCAATACCATGGGTGGCAGCAGCGGCTGCGGCTGTAACCGGGTTTGCGTTTCCTGGATCACTGCATAGCGTCTGTCGCAGGTATATCCCAGAAATTGCCGGCTGGTCATGTGGACACCGCCCTCTTTGAGGCTCATGCGTGGTGCCTGCGGTTTGGGCAAAGGAGCCAGTTGGTGTACCGGCACCCGCAGTGTGTACTGTGATAGCCCTTCGAGATCCGCCGACAGGGTCTGCGTGGTCCGTTGCTGGCCGGCGATGTACTCGTCCGGCAGGCATCCTTGGGGAGGTGGATTTGCCGTCAGCAATGATTGTTGCAATTTATGGGTTTGCAGATTGCTCAACAGGTTGGCATAACCCCAGGCACTCCGTTGAGACAGGAGTGCTTGCTGACCCTCCAGCAGAGTGACACGTTGGGTCTGATAGCGATCGACAACGGCAATGACAGTAAGCACTGACAAAACGGTCACTATCATCCAGCAACTACGCTTGATAGCCCGCGCGTGCAAAACGATCCAACTCATTTTTTTACTCCAAAGTGACCGCCGGCAACGTTTGTCTCGAATCTGCCCTTACTCGGCAGCCGTCAACCGGTCATTGCCTCAAGGGGCTCCTCGGCAGGGGTATCGGCATAGCGCCCGGCGATCTGCTCAAACTCTTTCTCCAGAGCGAGGAAGGCCGCCGCCACATCCGGATCAAAATGCCGGCCGGCGCCGTCGCTGATGATCGTCGCTGCGGTCTTGTGGGACATTTGCGATTTGTAGACCCGTCGACTGATGACCGCATCGTAGACATCGGCGACCGCCATCAGGCGGGCACTGACTGGAATATC
>NZ_JBFULH010000555.1:0-2668 GCF_056400445.1 Pseudomonas sp. P5_B2
GGTCATGGCCGCCATCCTCAATCAATCATTTCAGCACGTCTTCTCACAGTCGCGCGGCCGACGATGAGTCGGTCGCGGGCTGTCGATCAATGGCTCATGATGGGGGCCAGTGCGGCCTGAATCCTCGACATCTGTGCTGGCGTTGTCATGTCCGTCAGCAGCCGGCCAAAGTGCGGATGCTGCATGCCCGAGATAATGTATTGCCAGCGGTAGGCGCTCAGCACGCCGGCTTTGATTTTCGCGGTCTCATCGACACTGAATGGTCGTGACACATGGCGAATAAAGTAGTCGGCATCGGATGCCGATTGTGCCTGCAAAATTCCGTCCACGGCCGCTACCAGCGCAATCAGATCGTTCACGGCGTGGTCGCGTTCAGCTGGTGAGAGCTTCTCGTGCTCCGACTTCCATTCCAGTTCATCCAGTACGACGTGCCGGCTTTCATCCTTCCAGTGAAATTTGAAGACATCCTTGAACAACGGGCACAACTCCTCGCGCGGAGCGATGCTCTGTGCGTAGTGCGCCTGTACAAACAGCTCGATATGACAGGTGAGCGCCAACACCGACCAAGTGCTGGCCGCCAGTACTGCACGCGCCACATCATTGGGATCGGCCACTTGACGATACCCCGCTGGCAAGTGCGAACCGATCATCGTCTCCATACGCCGAAAAAGCTCCTGGTGCTTGATTTCGTCGTTGGAAAAACGCACCAGCGCTTCAAGTGCGAGCTGATTGTCAAAGACATGGGCCCGACCTTGATCGAGCATTTTGGCACTGATGAAACGCTCGACCAGACCAAAGAGATACGCATAAGTCCGGCCTTGAATTTGACTGAGCAGGCGCGCCTCGGCCCCGTCGAGAAAGGTCAGACGGTCGATCTGCGAGAGCCCTTCGGGCAGGAACTTGCGCGAGAAGTCGAAACGCCGGTCCTGTAGCAAGTCGCGATCGATCTGCCATTCGGATTTTTTCGATGATCTGACAATTCGAGCGTAACGGTCGGCGTTGTCCGATTCAGAGCCGGGTAGGGTAGCGACGCTGTTCATAGGGTATCTCCTGTTGCCTTGGTCGAGTTGGAATGGAGCAATTACGATTGACGTCGGAGCCAATGACCACAGGTGAAGCATCGGGGGGGTAGTCTCGATCGCCGGGTCCGCGTTGGTGCTAATCTAGGTCTCGCCGTTCAGGCGGTGAATGACCAGTGCGCCGGATTGCTTGCTCAGGCGTCCGGAAAAGAGGGCGGGCACGTGTTGGATGCGCTTTCTGATGTCTTGCGTGTGATTCGGCTGTCTGGAGGGGTCTTCCTCGAGGCGGAATTCACTGCGCCCTGGTGCATCAACGGAAGAATCTCGGCGGATGATTGCAAACCGTTCCTGGCTGCGCCTCGGCATATCATCGCGTCGCATTTTGTCGCCGCCGGGCACATGCAATTACGCATCGACGGGGGGGGCATCGTCGACGTCGGGGCAGGTGAACTCGTTCTGCTTCCTCGCAACGACCCTCATTCTTTTGGCAGCGACCTGAGCCTTGCGCCCATGCCGGCGAGCGAAGTTGTTCAGCCGCCAGACGTCGGTGGCATTTCACGAATCAAGTACGGCGGGGGTGGCGAGGTTACGCAGTTATTGTGCGGATTCCTCGGCTCTGAAACCCCCTTCAGTCCGTTGCTTTCGGCGCTGCCATCGGTATTGAAATTGGACATGCGGGCGACGGCTTCGGGCGCCTGGATCGAAAGCTCGTTCCGATTCGCTGTCAGTGAAATCGCGGCAGGACGCGTCGGCTCGGCAACCGTCATTGCCAAGCTATCCGAATTGCTGTTCGTCGAAGCCGTCAGCCAGTATGTCGCCAGCCTCCCCGTTGAGCGACGCGGGTGGTTGGCGGGTTTGCGCGATCCGCATATCGGGCGCGCGCTTGCGCTGCTCCATGCGCGTCCAACCGAGGGCTGGACGGCCGAAGCCCTGGCGCTTGAAGTGGGCATGTCGCGCTCGGTATTCGCGGAGCGATTCACGGCTTTGGTCGGACAACCACCGATGCAATACCTGACGCTCTGGCGTATGCACGTGGCGGCGCAACAGCTGCGCGAAAGTCGCGGCAGTGTGGCGCAAATCGGCTTTGCCGTTGGCTATGAATCCGAAGCCGCGTTCAGTCGCGCATTCAAACGCCAGTTCGGCACGTCACCCGGCACTTGGCGCAGAGAATCAACATGAGAGTTGTAGGTCGGTATGAATGCACAAGAACGCGCTTGTAATTCGCCCGCCAGGCGTTCACCTATGCCTGTTTGTGTGTCACATAGCTATCGGATGGAGGTGTGAAGTTATGGGCAGAAAGAGTGGCCTCAACCTTTCCCCCCCGTTTTCGGCGTGATTTTCCCCATTAATGGGTAGATGTGGCACTGCAGTATTCGCATTTCCATTAGCACATTATTTCAATCCGTCCGTGGCCAATATTTGGGGGGCTTCAGGTTATCGCACATATTTTACACACCGCTGGCAGAGTAATTGCTGAGTGAGCTTATCCCGTTCAATGAGCCGTGCTGAGTAGGGAAGTTGTGGAACTGTAGTACTCCATTTGAGTGATTCGTCTAGGGGAAATTCTTATGAGCCACCCTGAACATAGGTGTGCGCAGGTAGTACTGCGCGGGTTATCGGCCTTGATTGTTCTATGGACAATCTGCACC
>NZ_JBFULH010000556.1:0-2667 GCF_056400445.1 Pseudomonas sp. P5_B2
GGCAATGATGGCTGGAACCGATGAGGAGCTTGAGGAGTTCGAGGAGGCTAAACTCGCCAGCGAAGCGAATCTGATTGCGGCGATCAATATCACCCGCAATACCTTCGACATCCTCGCCCAACTAGTAAACGCCCTAGCGCTTCCTCAGCCATTATCTATCGAGCGATGCGACATCGCCAAAGTGCGTGATGCTTTACCGGCATGCAAGCTGAAATCGGAGATAGAGCGAGTCACCCTGCTTCCTTGGTATCGCTATTTAGCGGGATTCAGCAACACGACTAAGCACCGTCAACTCATATCGCACACACCATCGCAAAAGCTCGAAGAGGACACAGGCAAGTATCTCGGTGGAGGTGCAGAGGTTGCCTCGTTCGATTATCGAGACGAGCAATTCAGGAGTTACAGGGTACAGGAGGTGCTAGAAGGCACAGTCGAAATGCACAATGAAATCGTCACTCTTGGCATCACACTCAACAAATGGTGTCTGACTCCAGCTCTACGCTGATATACCGAATGCAGGGCGTAAACCAGCGTTCACATTGCCCAGTGTGAACGACCCCTATATTTTTTGAACGCTCTGCAAGAAATCCGAAGCACAAAAAAGGGCCCACCTTTCGGTGAGCCCTTCTAGACCGCCCAGCAGAGCGGATTTTGTTTGGTAGGCGCGATTGGACTCGAACCAACGACCCCCACCATGTCAAGGTGGTGCTCTAACCAACTGAGCTACGTGCCTGCTGTGAGGCGGCATTCTACGGAATTCCGGAGGGGTGTCAACACCTTTTTTCGAGCTAACCCTATGAATATGCAAAATATTTAATTTTGCGGCTACGAATAAGATTTTCCGGTGGCTGGCGGTCGATTTTTAACTCGAGTAGGATCAATGCACTCGTAAAATATATTAAACAGAGGCACCAGGATGGAGAACACTCCCTACCCAGAGTCCTATTACGCCGCATCGGCGAATGCGGTTCCGCCGCGACCAGCCTTGCAGGGTGACGTAGAGACTGATGTCTGCGTAATCGGTGCCGGTTACACCGGCCTGTCCTCTGCCCTATTTCTGTTGGAGAACGGCTATAAGGTAACCGTCCTGGAAGCGGCCAAGGTGGGTTTTGGTGCGTCAGGCCGTAACGGTGGGCAGATCGTCAACAGTTATAGCCGCGATATCGATGTGATCGAGCGCAGCGTTGGCCCCAAGCAGGCTCAGTTGTTGGGCGAAATGGCGTTCGAGGGTGGACGGATTATTCGTGAGCGGGTCGCCAAATATAATATCCAGTGCGACTTGAAGGACGGTGGCGTGTTCGCGGCCATCACTGCCAAGCAGATGGGTCATCTCGAATCCCAGAAGCGCCTGTGTGAACGTTTCGGTAATACGCAGCTTGAGCTGTTGGATCAGCGTCGTATCCGTGAAGTCGTGAACTGTGACCAGTATGTCGGCGGCATGCTCGACATGAGCGGCGGGCACATTCATCCGCTCAATCTGGCGCTGGGCGAAGCCGCCGCCATCGAGTCGCTGGGCGGCGCTATTTATGAACAGTCGCCAGCGGTGCGCATCGAGCGCGGCGCGAACACGGTGGTGCATACGCCACAAGGCAAGGTCAGGGCGAAATTCATCATCGTTGCCGGCAACGCCTACTTGGGCAACCTGGTACCGGAACTGGCGGCCAAGTCGATGCCCTGCGGGACTCAGGTCATCACCACCGCACCGCTGGGCGAGGAATTGGCGAGCAACCTGCTGCCGCAGGATTACTGCGTCGAGGACTGCAATTACTTGCTCGACTATTACCGCCTGACGAGCGACAAGCGTCTGATCTTTGGCGGTGGTGTGGTGTATGGCGCGCGGGATCCGGCGAACATTGAAGCGATCATTCGGCCGAAGATGCTCAAGGCGTTCCCACAGCTCAAGGATGTGAAAATTGACTACGCCTGGACCGGTAATTTCCTGCTGACCCTGTCGCGTCTTCCGCAGGTGGGACGGATCGGTGACAACATCTACTACTCCCAAGGCTGCAGCGGCCATGGCGTGACGTACACGCATTTGGCGGGCAAAGTATTGGCCGAGGCGCTGCGAGGCCAGGCTGAGCGTTTCGATGCGTTTGCCGACCTGCCCCACTACCCGTTCCCCGGCGGACAATTGCTGCGTACACCATTCGCGGCATTGGGCGCCTGGTATTACGGTCTGCGGGACAGGTTCGGCTACTGATACAAAAAAGGGGCCGCTGAATGCGGCCCCTGTCTTGTTCCGATAGCAGTAGGTATCAACACAGGTATGAACGGGATGGCCTCATCGCGGGCAAGCCCGGCTCCTACAGGGTGCAGCGCATGGCTTTAAAGTCGGTCTCGCGCGATGCCACTGCGGATTCGCAGAATGTCGGCGAGTACGGCGAGGGCAATCTCGGCAGGCGTCTTGCTGCCCAGGTTCAAACCGATGGGCGCATGAATCCGCGCCAGCTCGACCTCCCCCAAACCACCAATCCTGCGCAACCGCTCGAAGCGCTTTTGCGACGTCTGCAGGGAGCCCATCACGCCGATGTAAAAYGCGTCGGTGYGCACTRCTTCCATCATCGCCAAGTCATCGATGCGCGGATCGTGGGTCAACGCCACCACCGCTGTATCGCTGTGGCAGCCACCGTCAGCAATGAACACCGAAGGCAGCTGACGACGAATCTC
>NZ_JBFULH010000557.1:0-2663 GCF_056400445.1 Pseudomonas sp. P5_B2
CCGGTGAGCATGCCGAACAAGCGGGAAAAGCCGAGCAACCTGGCGGCGATCACCGAGACGCCTATGGTCACCACTACCAGGATCACCACCAGCGCCATCGGCTTCCAGCCCAGCGCGGCCATTTGCTCCAGGGTGATGCGCATCCCCAGCAGCGCCACGCCTATGCGCAGTACCGTCCGCGAAGTGAACTCGACACCGGCCTTGCACGGACCTTCGTCCGCAAGAAAGTTCAGGGCCATTCCCAGCAACAAGGCGAACAGCATGACCGGCGCACCATAGTGCTCGGACAAAAACGAAGCGGCGGCCGCTACGATCAGGCTGACGATAAAACCCGGTGCCAATTCGCGTGCGCGGCTCTGGACCCGGGTCAAAGCAATGGCGCTCATGACGTGGACTCCTCGCCCTGGCCCGACCCTTGAGAAGGTTGTGCAGATTGCTCTTGCTGACGTTTGCCGACCGGGTAGCAGGGGCAATCGAAAAACACATCAATACGTAAACGACGACTCACAACTTCACCTCTAACGCGGCGCCATGGATGGGGGCCGCAACGCTGTCACCCGTTAAACGGGCAATATCTTTGTGGTAGTGACACTTGGCATAAAAGAACACCGCCGCTGCCGCGAGGCTGACCAGGGGCACGAGTTGAAACGCGGCGTGCAGCCCGATCAGATCGGACACCCGCCCGGTAAGAAACGGCCCCGGGGCCAGGCCCAACAGATTGTTGGCCAGGGTCAGCGTGGCGAACGCGGTGCCGTGCACCGAGTAATGGGTCAGGTTGGCCACCATCGCTCCGGCGGGGCCGGTGGTACCGGTGGCAATCAGCATGCCCAGGCAGATCAACAGCAACTGCACAGGGCCCGCCTGCAACGCGAACGACACCGACAACAACAGGCAGCTGCCCAGGCAGAACGCGATGGCCAGGCTGACCTTGCGTTCCGGCGAATTGCGGCACAGGCGATCACTGAGCATGCCGCACAAAATCATCCCCACACCGCTGCACAGCACGATGAGCGCCGCCATGCCGCCGGCCTTGTCGGTCGGCATGTCGTAGTAGCGGTTGAGGTAGCTGGGAATCCACACCATGACCGTACCGCCCACGAACAACTGCAAACCACTGCCGACATAGGTCGCCACCACCGATCGGCTGGACCACAGGGTGCACAATGGACGCTTGACCTGCGCCATCTTGTTCAACGCCTGCGCAGCACGCTGCGGAGCAATGCGCGCTTCCTTGACGATGAGCGGGTACAGCACCGCCAGGCACAGGCCGAACAGCGCCATGCCGGCGAACGACCAGCGCCAGCCCAGTTTCGCCGCAATGGCGCCGCCCAAGGCCATGCCCAGCACAGCGCCGAACAAACCGCCGGCCATGAACGCGCTGGCCAGGGTGGCGCGCATGTGTTTAGGGAACACCGAAATCACTACCGCGATGCCCACGCTGCCGTAAGCGGCTTCGCCGACGCCGACCATGAAGCGTGCAATAAACATCTGCTGGTAGTCCTGCGCCAGGGCGCAACCCAGTGTGGCCAGGCTCCACAATAGAGCCATCAGCGCCAGGCTCTTTACTCGGCCGAAGCGGTCGGCCATCAACGACAGTGGGAATGTCAGCAGGCCGACCATCAGGGCGACGATGCCACTGAGCAGGCCGAGCTGACCGTCACTCAGTGCCCACTCGCTCTTGAGCAGCGGGAACACCGCGTTGAGCACTTGGCGCGACATGTAATCGGAAATCAACAGGCCGAAGGTCAGTGCAAAGACCATCCAGGCATATTTGCGCGCAACGTTGACGCAGCCACGGTCGTCATCGTCCGCGGCGATTGGGTGAAAGGCCATGCAGCCTCCTCATCGGTTTTATTGTTGTTATCAAGCGGGTGGCCGATACGGCGCTGCCCCCACTATTTTCAGTGACCTGAAGGTAGCTCTGGCGGGGCGTCCTGCACTAAGCTTGGCAGGACACAATCTTGTGAAATTGGGACAGACCAGCATGTACACCCTGACCCGAAGTGCCAGCCTGACCCACTATGAGCAAGTGGCCCGCTCCGTAGGGCTGGACCCGTTTCGCATGCTGCGCCTGGCCAAACTGTCGGCCAGTATCCTGGCCGATCCGAACATCATGATCAGCAGCGATTCGGTCGGATGGCTGCTGGAAGAGTCCGCGCGCCTGTCTGGCCATGAAGCGTTTGGCCTGTTGATGGCGCAATCGCGGCAACTGTCCAACTTCGGCATGCTGGCGCTGCTCATTCGCGAAGAGCCGACACTGCGCTCAGCCTTGCTGTCCTGCGCTCGTTACGCGCGGCTGCATAACGCCGGCGTGGAGATGCGGCTGGAGGATGTCGGGGACCTGGTGCTGTTGCATATGGGCGTGAACATGCAGGGCCAACATGGCGTCTGGCGCCAGGCGATCGAACAGGCGACTGGGATTATCGTGCGCACGTTGAGCAATCTCAGCGGCCAGTCTTTCCGGCCAGTCAGGGTCAGCTTTACCCACGAGCGACCCGCCAGCCTGGAAGTCCATCACCGCGTGCTGGGACCCGCGATCGAGTTTTCCCAGGAGTTCAATGCCATCGTTTGCCGCGCCCGCGATCTCGACGCGGCCATCCCTGCAGCAGACCCGACACTGCATCGCGAAGTGAAGCGATCCCTGGACCTACAGTTGGCCAACT
>NZ_JBFULH010000558.1:0-2651 GCF_056400445.1 Pseudomonas sp. P5_B2
GCCCCATGGAGCCAGCCTGGATGACCAATTGCGCGGCTTCGGGGATGGTCATGAAATAACGGGTGATCTTGGGGTGGGTGACGGTCAGTGGGCCACCGGACTTGATCTGACTGTGGAAAAGCGGGATTACAGAACCCGAGGAACCCAGCACATTGCCGAACCGAACCATTGTGAAGCGGGTTTTGTTGACCCGGGATACATTGGCTTTGTCGCCGAACAACACGGGGGCGATTTCACGGCTCAGGGCTTGTAGGGTCAGCTCGGCGAGGCGCTTGGTACTACCCATCACATTGGTGGGGCGAACGGCCTTGTCAGTGGAGATCAGCACAAAGTTGGAAACACCGGACTGCAATGCTGCCTGAGCCGTATTGAGCGTCCCGATCACATTGTTGAGCACGCCTTCGGCGATATTGTGCTCGACCATTGGCACATGCTTGTAAGCGGCGGCGTGGTAAACCGTATCCACACCCCAGGTCTTCATGACATCAAGAAGCTTGTGCGGGTGACGGACTGAACCCAGTATCGGCAATAACTTCACGGGAACAGCATCCCGACAACTCCGTTGCTCCAACTCCGTCAGAATGCTGTAGAGGTTGAACTCACTGTGGTCAAACAGCAAAAGTGTGGTGGGCCCAAGGGTAAAGATCTGCCGGCAAAGCTCAGCACCGATGGAACCACCGGCACCGGTTACCATGACTGTCTTGCCTTTTATGCAACGCTCGAGCAAATCCGGTTGTGCCGGTACAGAATCGCGCCCGAGCAAGTCGGCGATGTCCACTTCCTGGATGTCTTCGACCTTCACTCGTCCGCTGGCCAGGTCGGTGAAGTTCGGGACGCTGCGAATGTGCAGTGGGAAAGGCTCGAGAAAAGTCAGGATTTCCCGACGACGGGCGCGGGTCGAGGACGGCAGCGCCAGAAGAATTTCCTGTGCGCCGCTCTCTTTGATCATTTGTTGAATATGCTTGGGTTTGTAAACCTGCAGACCGGAAATTATCCGATCCGCAATGCTTGGATCATCATCGATAAACGCCACAGGACGCATGACCCGGCCCATGCGAAGCGCAGCGACCAACTGATTGCCCGCCACACCGGCACCGTAAATCGCAACCTTGGTCAGGCCGTCATCGCGACTGGTAAAGAGTACATGCTGCGCGCCAGTGAACCAGTCGCCCATAAAATACTGGCGCATGCACAGCCGTAGACCACCGATGATGACGAGGCTTAACCACCAATAGTTGAAGATGATGGAACGTGGGACGACGGCTTGGTGGTTGCTGTACCAATAGACGACAACCACCAGGATCAGAGAAGACAAGCTGACGGCCTTGATGATCGCAATCAGCGCATCATTGCCAAAATATCGCATGACCGCGCGATACATGCCGAAGCGGATGAACAAGGGAATGGCCACGACAGGCGCGCTGACAAACAGCCAGAAATGTTCCCGAAAAGGGTTGTACATGTCATCGATACCCAAACGCACGATGAACGCCAACCACAGGGCTCCCCAGACCAGAACAATATCTGTGAGCACCTGTATAAGGCGCTTGCGGCGTCGGGGAAGACCCAACAGGCGTGATCTGACCTTTTCCATAAACTCTYCAAACACGTAAGCTTTCTCCATTCAACTGCCGTATCAGTAGTGGAACCTTATAAGCGCATCTAATCCACTTCCAAAAATCTGAATGACAGGTCTGTTGCTCAGTTTTTCACCGAGGGCGCTTCCAGCTCCCCCGCGCGGAACTTGATTGCCAGCGCAACTAATGGAGCATAGGCCAGAATCAGCGCCAAACTGGAATTGAGACCGAATTGCACAACGCCTAAAGCAATAGGCAACAACCACAGCAAATTGATCAATGACACGCCGATTGTAACCTTCAAATGGCTGCCAAACCGACGAGAAGCATACTGGTAGGCGTGACTGCGGTGCGCTTCATGGACCTTGTCCCCCCTGAGCAAACGGCGGAACAAGGTGAACGTGGCGTCGACAACAAATACGCCGAGCAGGATTAGCCAACCCCACAGCAAATCGGCGGAAACCCAGGCGGCTTGAAGTGAGAGTCCTCCGAGGACAATCCCCAGAAAACCACTGCCGGCGTCCCCCATGAAAATTTTCGCAGGTGGAAAATTCCAAAAAAGGAAACCAGCCACCGCAGCGGCCAGCAACAAAGGTGCCCAGATCAGATCCGCCACGCCACTGACCCAATACAGCAAGCACGCCCCAAGGCAAACGCAAATCGCCTCGACGCTGGCTATACCGTCAATTCCATCCATGAAATTGTACAAATTGAGCAGCCATACCAGATAAAACGCAGCCAGCACATGGCCAAACCACCCCAAGTCAAATGCATGCCCAAAGAACTCAATAGCGGGCAAGCCGCCTATCCAGAACAGCAACCCTATCGCAGCGGCGAAATGCCCCAACAAACGCCAGCGGGCAGCGATGTGTCCGTGGTCATCCATAAAGCCGATTATGGCAACCAACGCACCGCCCCCGGCAATAGCCAGAAACACCGGAAAAGTCATCAGTCCAGCCAATAAAAGCATGAACAGTGCCAATGTAAATGCCAGGACAATTGCAACCCCACCACCCCGGGGCGTGGGTACCGAATGAGAGCTTCGAGCGTTAGGAATATCAATCAGCCTTCGCG
>NZ_JBFULH010000559.1:0-2645 GCF_056400445.1 Pseudomonas sp. P5_B2
ACCTTGGTCAGGTGAGCGTGTTCTTCTTCCAGAGCTTTCGCGCCCTGGACGGTCATTGGGTATTTGATCATGCCTTCAATCCTGCGTGTAGATCCTGCAAGCGGCGCACGGTCTTCTCGGGACCGAACTTCAGCGCTTCGCAGATGGCTTCGCCAGCAGCAATAGTCGTGGTGCAGTAGATCTTGTGCTGCAAGGCATTACGACGAATGGAGTACGAGTCGGCGATCGACTGACGACCTTCGGTGGTGTTGATGATCAGGGTGACTTCGTCATTCTTGATCATGTCGACCACGTGCGGACGGCCTTCAGTCACCTTGTTCACACGGCGCACTTTCAGGCCTGCGGCCTCGATCAGCTTGGCAGTGCCGGCAGTGGCAACCACTTCGAAACCCAAGTTGATCAGATCACGGGCGACGCCTGCAACCAGTGGCTTGTCGTCGTCACGCACGCTGATGAACGCGGTACCGCCGGTCGGGAGTACTTCGCTGGCGCCCATCTGGGCCTTGGCGAAGGCTTCGCCGAAGGTGTCGCCCACACCCATCACTTCACCGGTGGACTTCATCTCTGGGCCCAGGATCGGGTCCACGCCAGGGAATTTGGCGAATGGGAACACCGCCTCTTTCACGCTGTAGAAGTTCGGGATGATTTCTTTGGTGAAGCCGATTTCTTTCAGGGTTTTACCGGCCATCACGCGAGCCGCGATCATAGCCAGGGAAACACCGATGCACTTCGACACGAACGGTACGGTACGGGAAGCGCGCGGGTTGACTTCGATGACGTAGATGTCTTCGCCTTGCAGCGCCAACTGAACGTTCATCAGGCCGACAACGCCCAACTCAAGGGCCATTTTCTTGACCTGTTCGCGCATCTCGTCCTGGATGTGGGCAGGCAGCGAGTATGGCGGCAGGGAGCACGCGGAGTCACCGGAGTGAACGCCGGCCTGCTCGATGTGCTGCATGATCGCGCCGATGACCACGTCGGTACCGTCGCAGACCGCATCCACGTCCATTTCGATGGCGCAGTTGAGGAAGTGGTCGAGCAGCACCGGGCTGTCGTTGGACACTTTCACCGCGTCACGCAGGTAGCGCTTGAGCTCYTCTTCTTCGTAAACGATTTCCATCGCGCGGCCGCCCAGTACGTAGGACGGGCGCACCACCAGCGGGTAACCGATCTTGGCGGCGGCACGAATCGCTTCGTCTTCGCTGCGCACAGTAGCGTTTGGCGGCTGACGCAGGTTCAGACGCTCAACCATTTGCTGGAAGCGCTCACGGTCTTCTGCACGGTCGATGGCGTCAGGGCTGGTGCCGATGATCGGTACGCCGGCTTCTTCCAGGGCACGCGCCAGTTTCAACGGGGTTTGGCCGCCGTACTGGACGATCACGCCTTTCGGCTTCTCGACGCGGACGATTTCCAGCACGTCTTCCAGGGTCACTGGTTCGAAGTACAGGCGATCGGAGGTGTCGTAGTCGGTGGATACGGTTTCCGGGTTGCAGTTGACCATGATGGTCTCGTACCCGTCGGCGCGCAGGGCAAGCGCCGCGTGTACGCAGCAATAGTCGAACTCGATGCCCTGACCGATACGGTTTGGCCCGCCGCCCAGGATCATGATCTTGTCGCGGCCCGACGGCGCGGCTTCGCACTCTTCCTCGTAAGTCGAGTAAAGGTAGGCGGTGTCGGTGGCGAACTCGGCCGCGCAGGTGTCAACGCGCTTGTAGACCGGGAAGATTTCCAGCTTGTGACGATGGCGACGCAGGGCTTTCTCGGTCACGCCCAGCAGCTTGGCCAGACGCATGTCGGAGAAGCCTTTACGCTTGAGGCGGAACATCAAGTCGTGGTCGATGCTGGCCAGACCCAGGGTCTTGACCTTCTCTTCTTCCTTGATCAGATCTTCGATCTGCACCAGGAACCACGGGTCGATCATGTTCATGCCGAAGATGTCTTCGACCGACAGACCGGCGCGGAAGGCGTCAGCTACGTACCAGATACGCTCGGCGCCCGGCACAGTCAGTTCACGCTTGAGCACGCTCATGCTTTCCGGGTTGCTCAGGTCGAGCTTCTCGTCCAGACCACAAACGCCCACTTCCAGGCCACGCAGGGCTTTCTGCAGGGATTCCTGGAAAGTCCGGCCGATGGCCATGACTTCACCGACCGACTTCATTTGAGTGGTCAGGCGCGCGTCGGCCTTCGGGAATTTCTCGAAGGCGAAACGTGGCAGTTTGGTGACGACGTAGTCGATGGACGGCTCGAAGGATGCAGGGGTAGCGCCGCCGGTGATTTCGTTCTGCAGTTCATCCAGCGTGTAGCCGATCGCCAGCTTGGCAGCGATACGCGCAATCGGGAAACCAGTGGCTTTCGAAGCCAGTGCCGAAGAGCGGGACACACGTGGGTTCATCTCGATCACGACCATACGGCCAGTGTCCGGGCAGATGCCGAACTGAACGTTGGAGCCGCCGGTTTCCACGCCGATCTCACGCAGTACCGCCAACGAGGCGTTACGCATGATCTGGTATTCCTTGTCCGTCAGGGTTTGTGCCGGAGCAACGGTGATCGAGTCACCGGTGTGCACGCCCATCGGGTCAAAGTTTTCGATCGAGCAAACGATGATGCAGTTATCCTTCTTATCGCGGACAACCTCCATCTCGTAC